>DASUPX010000119.1:0-6760 GCA_036280905.1 Rubrobacter sp.
CGCCCACGCCTTTACTGGCACGGACCAGAGCATCAAGGACGCCAACCCGCGGACCGCTTGGGACCACTTGAATCGGCTCACCGGCGCGCGAGAGAGAGGCATGCAAGCGCGAGGATTCTGGGCCCGTTTACGAGAGTTTCACATGCCGCTACACCATTCGGACCAAAAGCCTGCACCTTCCGTACCGACTTCTCCGAAAACGGCCGGAATCCGCGTTCACGGTGGCCGGAAGAGGGGTAGGGGCTGTAGTGCGAACTGGCGTCCGCTTCTCCTTTCCACATTGCCACCCCTCGGGCGCCAGGCCTCTAGCAGGGGTCTTATGCGAGGGGATCAGCGCATCACAAGCCGTAGGGAATGGGCAGGGAGCGGCGGATGCACGCAACGCAGAGTAGACAAGACGAATGAGGGAGAGTAGATGACCGAGTATGAGCACAGAAGCGATAGGTTTACGGCGGTCGAGGACCAGTACGCTGGCTACACCGTGGTGGACGAGAGCAGGACGAAGATCGGCAAGGTAGACGACCTGTTCGTAGACGAGAACGACCAGCCGGAGTACTTCGGCGTGAACATGGGCTTCCTGGGCACCAGTTCCACCCTGATCCCGGCCGACATCGCCACCACGAAAGACGAGCAGGGTTTCATCGAGATCTCCCAGCCCAAGAGCACCGTACAGGACGGGCCGGCCTTCGACGACGACCGTGAGATCACCCCCGACTACGAGAACGAGGTCCGCTCTTATTATGGGCTCGGACCCGTCGAGAGCTCCGGCTCCTACGAGGAGACGAACGGACGTTCTGGCGCCGGCACGACGGATTCCACCACCGCCGGCACGGTTGGTTCTGGGATGACCATGGGCGACACCGAGTCGGGCGAGTTCCGCGAGCACGACCGCGACCAGGAGGGCCTAAGCCAGCCGGGTAGCGACCTCGAAGACGAGGACGAGCTCAGGGTGCAGAGGAGCGAGGAGGAGCTAGTCGCCGGCACCCGCGAGCGCGAGGCCGGCAGCCTGAAGGTCAGAAAGCGCGTGAGGACCGACCGCGAGCAGATAGAGGTGCCCACCCGTCGGGAGGAGGTAAGCGTCGAGCGGGTGCCGGTAAGCGGCGAGGCGACCGAGGCCCAGATTGGCGAGGACGAGGTGTCCGTGCCTGTGGTCGAGGAAGAGGTCGTGGTGCAGAAAAAGCCGGTGGCCAAAGAGGAGATACGGGTCCGCAAAGACGTGGTGCACGAGCGGCAGACAGTCGAGGAGGACGTGAGGCGCGAAGAGATCGAGATAGAGGACGACACCAGGCCACGCAGAGGATAGCAAGCGACAGCAAGCGCGGCGGAACCTTCGTGCTCGAACCCGCCGGACTAGAAAGTCCGAAGAGAAAGGACAGCGTCATGATCACGGTCACCGTCAACAAGACACACGGCGGGCAGACCGTCCGCGCCAGCATCAGCGCCCCCTCTATCGAGGAAGCCGTCCGTATCGCGGGCGAGGGCGCCCGCCTCGAGTTCCCCATAGACGGGGAACTCTTCTTCGCCCCGCAGCAAGGCTACCCCGTGGCGAAGGAGGGCACCGACGGCGCCTCGACGGCCCTCGACGAGGAGGTCCTCCCAACCTTTGTGGGGATTGCTCGGTGGAGTGCGGCGTGAGGTTCTCCGGCAGGAACCTCCGGCGCAGGAAGGCGGGTAGCTGGATATGGGCGGCATGGGCAACGCCGTCGTGAACACGATCGTGAGGATGTTCACCCGCAAGGCCTTAGGCAAGGCGATGAGATCCGCCAAGAATTCCACGGACGCCGGCAAGGGCAAGCGAGTCGGTGGCCGCAAGGGACGTCCGAAAAAGAGGGGCGCCAAGAACGAGAAGGACAACGAATAGGGACGGCAGGTCCCCGAAAGAGAGGTAGGAGCTAGATGAACAGAGACAGAGACGCAGGCAGGCCGGTGGATCCGGCGGAGGCCAGGACTGCGGGATACGATCCGGAGGCCGTGGAGGTACATCGCAGGGGCGACTCCGTCTACGAAGAGGGACGCCAGAGGGAGGGTGGCCTCGGGCTCGAAATCCCCGCCTCCGGTCCCACGGGCGCCGAAGAGCGCCGAATGGGCTACGCCGGCGTAACCGAAGGCAGGACAGGACAGCACATCACCAGGGAAGATATACGCCGCGCCGCCAGAGATGGTGTGGTGGACAGGGAGGAGGAGCTCAAGACCGACGGCGCGTACGGCAGCAGCACCTCCGATCCCATCCTGCCCGCCGCGCTCGCAGAGCTGGTCGGCACGTTCATCCTGGTCTTCGGAGGGACCGCCGTTGCGGTCGGCGCCATTTTGAGCCTCCCGACGGCCGGTGGGGCCTACGGCTCGCTGGCCATAGCGCTCGCCTTCGGGCTGGCTCTGGCCGCGGTGGTAGCCGCTATCGGACACGTCTCGGGGGCGCACGTAAACCCGGCCGTGACCCTGGGATTGGCCTCCATCGGCCAGTTCCCGTGGAAGTCCGTGCCTTACTACCTTGGCGCTCAGCTGGTGGGTGCTGTGCTCGGGGCGGTGGGCACCTGGATCGCCTTCGGCGGCCCTGGCAGGACCGAGGCCAAGCTCGCGGCCACCTACCCGGCCCAGGGCGTCGGCGACCTGCAGGCGTTCCTCTTGGAGATCCTCATCACCTTCATCCTCGTCTTCGTGGTGGTCTCCGTCGCGACCGACTCGCGGGCGCCTTCTGCGATCGCGCCGTTAGCTGTTGGCTTTGCCCTGGCGGTCGGAGTCTTCATAGCTGGGCCCGTCACCGGTGGGGCGGTCAACCCGGTTCGCGCGCTCGGGCCGATGCTCGTTGCGGGCGACCTGACGAGCGCGTGGCTCTACATCCTCGGGCCGGTCATCGGCGGGGTGCTGGGGGCGTTCGTGTACGAGAAGACCATGGCCCAGCACTAAGAGTCGGTGGCGGGAACGGTTGTAGAAGCTTCACGAGAAAGAAGTCCAAAGGTGAGCGAGAGAACAAGCGCAGTGGGTAACCCCGACGCGCCCAAAGTGGAGGAGAACGGGGTCCGTTCCGGCGACACGCGCCGGAACCAGGGGACGGGAGGCGCTCGGGGTATGTCGTACAAGCAATCGCACGGGTACGGGAAGACCAGCTGGATCAGCGTGATCTTGGGCTGGATCTGCGCGCTCGGGTCCGGGCTCATCCTTGGCGGTATCGTGGGCGGGATCGTCGCGGCGCTCGGCCTCGGGGCCTCCGGGGGCGGCATATCCGGCATCGTCGGTACCGTGATCACCCTCCTTTTGGCCTTCTTCATCGGCGGCTACGCGTCCGGCAGGATGGCGAGCCGCTCCGGGGCCAAGCACGGCCTCTTCGTGGCGCTCCTGGCCCTCGTCTTGGCGGTAATCGTCGCCGTAGCCGGAGGCGTCCTTGGCGCTACCTTCGCGGACGCCCTCGCGGGCACGGTGCCACCCGGGCTCACGCAGGTCATCCCGACCAAAGCCCCGCAGGGCCTGGGCACCGCGGCCATAGTGGGCGCCGTACTGGCGCTGCTCGCACCTTTCATCGGTGGCGCTTTGGGCGGCATGAAAGGGGCCAAGACCGGCAGCAACCGACCGTACTAAAGGCGTAGCAATCGGCGTAGCAAGAGAACGCAAGAAAACCAAAGAAAAGGAGCAATAATGCAGGCAGTAAGCAGGTCACTATCTGACGGGCTCGGCGCCATCCTGGGGGCGCTTCCGGCGCTCATCGGCGCCCTCATCATCCTCGTCATCGGGTTCGTCGTCGCCAAGGTCCTCCAGGGCATCGTCACGAAGGCCCTCGAGGCCATGGGCTTTCAGGGCTGGATGGAGCAGGGGGGCATAAAGCAGTTCTTCGACCGCTCCCAGACAGAGCAGACACCCTTATCCATCCTGGGCAAGCTGGTCTTCTGGCTCGTCTTCTTCATCGCTATCACGATGGCCGTGGACACTTTAGGGATCTCGGCGATCTCTGACGTCCTGGCCCAGTTCATAGCCTACATCCCGCAGATCATAGCCGCCATCCTGATCCTGGTGCTCGCAACCCTCCTGGCAAACTTCGTGGCGGGCATCGTCCGCGGCGCGACGGGCTCCAACATCGCGGGCAGCGTGGCGCAGTACGGCATCATCGTGTTTGCGGCGTTTGCGGCCCTGACGCAGCTTGGTATAGCGGAGGGGCTAATCGCGCCTACGTTCCTGATCCTGCTCGGAGGCGTATCCCTGGCCGCGGCCCTAGCGTTCGGCCTCGGGAGCCGGGAAGTCGCCCGGCAGATAGTCGAGGACGGCTACCAGAAGAGCGACGAGGCGAAGCGGCAGGTCCAGCAGCGACAGGAGCAGAACGGGCAGCAGGACGCCTCTGTCGCAAGCTCGGAGGGTGACGGCGAGAAGCCCGGGGCCCGCCGCCTCAGGCGCGAGCTCTAGCAGCAGGTGCGCGAAAGAGCAAGAAATACATTCAACGCGAGGAGGTCTAGCGGATTCCCTCGCATGTCCCCAGGAGCAGAGAATGAAGCCCTAGACAACAAACCGGGCGGCGACCTGATGCTTAAGGCTGTGAGGCCCGACGAGCCGCTTCGGCACGGCGGCCTTCTTGACACGTCGTTGTTGCCGCCCGGCTACGACCTAGACCCATCCGACCCCGACGTGCTTCTGCTGCTTCGTCCGGACGGCACGACTGCCGCCGTGTTCAGTTCCCGGGGCGTGACCGCAGAGGGCGTTCTGGAAGCAGCCGGGAAAGATCGCGGGTGACTAACCCTGCGAGGAATCCTTCGGCGAACCGTGAAGGCCGCGAGACGCTCTCAACCACCAAACGGCAGAAGGATCTGATGTCCCCGACGAGCCGGCCCTCCCCCGGCCACAAACCCCGAGGTTCGCGTAGAGGAGGGACGGATAAGGTAGGTGGCGATGGACCGGGCGCGGGCCTAACGAGCCAGACATCGTCCAGGAGCTGTTTGGGTAGTCGCACGCAAACGGGCGGCCGGGGCATCCCCAGACGGACTCCCGTCCTTTCCGTGCAACACCACATGGACGCAACCCGGCCTCGGCGGGGTCTCAGGTGCCGCGGGGGTGCTGGATGGCGTCCATAAGTCTTCTGATGTCTTCCTCGACCCCTTCGAGCGTCCGCTCGATGTGCATTTCCTGCAGGCGCGTTCGCATGTCGTGGCCTTCCGGGTAAGAGCCCATGAGCTCGTTCAACCCCTCTAGCCTGTCACGGACCTGCTCAGCCTTGCGCACTTCCTTGGCCATCGTCGTTATACGCTCGTTCGCCGCCCCGAATTCGGTATCTTCCCGTTCCACTTACACCTCCTATTTGGTTACGGAACATTCTATGATACCGGAGGCGCCCGGTTATCGGGCCGGGACTGTGCGGGGTCCGGAACCATTCGTGGTACACTATGGACGCAGTCGAAGATGTGGGTTTTATGGTGACCGAAGCGCCGCCCTCTACACGAGGAGCGGATTTTTTATTGCGGTGGAGCCCCCAAGAGAGAAAGGCGGGCTCCAGTATATGGCCCAAGGAACAGTTAAGTGGTTCAGTGACGAGAAGGGCTACGGCTTCATCTCCCCGGACGATGGGGGTGAGGACCTCTTCGTGCACCATTCGGGTATAGCAGGCGAGGGCTTCAAGAGCCTCGACGAGGGCGCCAAGGTCTCCTACGAGGCGACCCAAGGCCAGAAGGGCATGCAGGCGGACAACGTCTCGAGGGTCTAGCCGGCCTGGCTATCGAACGATAGCCGCATGGGTGGCCAGAAGGGGCTAGAGCTTTCGGGCTCTAGCCCCTTCTGGCGTGCTTCCTGAATCCACCCGCTGACTTCCACACAGCTCTGGAATGGGTGTTCTGCAAACGTCACGCTGATGGGGTTACAAAATCCGCTTCTGGGATTTTGTAACCCCAGTCACTACATTCTTTCCGTCGCTAGTAGATAAGAGTGCTTGCTTATCGCGTTGATCTCTGTACCACTGGGGCGCAGAACCCACGATGACCGGGGTTTTACGGGCCCTCGAGAACCCTTCAAGGAGGGTGGAAATGGTGACAGAGTTTGCTTTGGTCGCCTCACAGGCTTTCGGGATCGGTGTGGTGCCGATCACCGTGATCGTGGCCCTGGTCGGATTGGTCGGACTGTACTTGTTGACCAGCACCGTCAAGATTCACAAGGAGTACGAGCGGGGGGTCGTGTTCCGCCTCGGGCGGGTTTATAGCGACGGTGCCAAAGGGCCGGGGCTCTTCATCCTCCTGCCGCTCGTGGACAGGATGGTCAAGATAGACCTGAGGACCGTCACCATGGAGGTGCCGCCGCAGGAGATCATAACCCGAGACAATGTCCCCGCCCGCGTGACCGCGGTCATCTACTTCAGGGTGGTTGACCCCAACAAGAGTGTCCTCGAGGTGGAGAACCACGTCCTCGCCACCAGCCAGATCGCCCAGACCACCCTGAGGAGCATTCTTGGACAGAAGAATCTCGATGACCTCCTTACCAACAGGGAGGAGATAAACGAGGAACTCCAGGCCATCATAGACGAGCAGACGGAGCCCTGGGGCATCAAGGTGAGCGTGGTGGAGGTCAAAGACGTGGAGATCCCGCAGAACATGCAGCGGGCGATGGCCCGTCAGGCCGAGAGCGAGCGCGAGAGGCGTGCCAAGATCATCGCGGCGGAGGGTGAGTACCAGGCCTCCGAGCGCCTGAGGCAGGCTGCGGACCGGCTGGAGAGCCCGACGGCTTTGCAGCTGAGGCTGTTCCAGACGATGGGCGAGATCGCCGTCAACCAGAACTCCACCATCATCCTGCCCGTCCC
>DASUPX010000120.1:0-4254 GCA_036280905.1 Rubrobacter sp.
CTCGTCGTCCGCCTCGCCAACCGAGCGCCACAGGTCGAAGGGCACCTCCTGCCCGATCACCGCCGCGACGGCTAGCTGCCTCCTGGTCTCCTCGCCCAGCCGCTCCAGCCTGCCCTCTATGACCTGTCGCACCAGCGAGGGTACCCCGACGGTTCCGGGATCCTCGAGGACCCAGCGTTCGTCTTCCTGGTGCAGGACGAGCTCTTCTTCAAGCGTACGGAGCAACTCCACGGTAAAGAATGCGTTTCCCCCGGTGAGTTCCATCAGGTAGGACACGAGCCGTTCCTCGTCGGCCCCGGACAGGCCGTAGCCGGCGGCCACCATCTCGCGGACGGCGCTCTCGCCCAGCCTGCGCAGCCTGATGCGGCGCACCCCTGACTCGCGCACCAGGGTCGGGAGCAGCCCGTAGAAGGGCAGTTGCCTGGTAACCTCGTCGTCCCTGTAGGTGACCACGACAAGCGCCCCGAGATCGGCCACGATCCGGGACACGAAACGCAAGAGCTCAAGGCTTGCGGGGTCCGCCCAGTGCAGGTCCTCGAGTACAAGGACCACGGGGTGCCGTCTCGTGAGCGCCGTCAGAAACGCCTGCATTCTCTCGAAGAGCGCGGCCTGACTGCTCGCCGCTCCCGTCCCCGCCCCGGAACGCAGCATCGGGGGAGGCTGAACGGCTTCGGAACCCACATCGAAGATCCCGCTCTCGGTCCAGGGGCCGTATGGCGGGGTCGCGACGAACTCGTAGCAGTGCCCGACCCACACGCTAATCCCGCGCTCCCGGGCTTCGTGGGCGACGGAGGAGGCGAGCGCGGTCTTGCCGATGCCCGCCTCGCCCCCGATAAAGGCGAGGTTGCCCCTCCCGCCGGCTGCCTCATCCAGCATCTGACGAAGTCGGGCCTGCTCCCCCTCGCGTCCATACAGCCGCTGCGTATCCCCCCTCCGACGAACCGCTGGCTCTGTGTAGGCGGAGGTGGACGGGCCTGCGGGGATCTCCTCGAGGACCGCCGATTCTTCCATGGCGTAGGCGACGGCCTGTTCGGTGGGCATGTTCCGTCCCTCCTCCAGGGCAATCTCGTAGGCCGCCTCGCCGAGACTGGCCCTTACCTCGCCCCTGACGCGCTCGTAGAGGTCGCGGTCGGGCCGGTAATAGGGGTGGCCCCGCAGGCCGATGGCGGAGATCAGGGCCTCCGAGGCACCCAGCAGCCTGGCGGCCCGCAGGGCCTCGCCCCGCGCACCGGCTACCATACCCAGGGCCTCCAGGATGTGGGCGATGTTTCCCCGGTCCCCGGCCTCTTGCGAAGGTGCGATGCCCTCCGCGAACCCCCTGGCGGCCGCGTCGTAGTCGCCATCGGCGAGGGCCAACTGCGCCAGGTTGAAGAGCGCTATAACGATGCTCATCCTGTCGCCTATGCTCCGCCCCAGGGTCAGCCCGTCCTCGAACTTCTGCCTGGCGCCTTCGTGGTCGCCGCCGAGGAGCAGCGCCATCCCGAAGAAGGTGTGCGTCTGCGCCGCCAGCCCGTCCTCTCCGGCCTCGCGGAAGAGCGGCAGGGCATCCTCCTGATGCTCTCTAGCCGCCTCGAGATCTCCACGGTGCATCGCCACGATCCCGAAGCCGAGGTGAGAGTTGGCCTCCGCCAGCGGGTCCCCGCCCATCTCCCGGGAGATCTCCGTGAGCTCCTCGGACAACCTGTAGAGGATCTCGATGTCGCCCTGCCCGTAAGCCATCGCCCCGTGTACCACGATCACCCGGATGCGCAACGACGGCGGGAGCTCGTCTCTCCTCAGGAAGACCGGTTCCGTCCACCGCCGTCCTTCCGGCTGGTAGTTGCGTATCCACCAGAACATGTAAAGCGCCCAGCCCAGCCTGCCGGCGGTGGTGAGATCGTCGGTAGAGAGCGCCCACGAGAGGGCACCGCGCAGGTTGCCGTTCTCCGTTTCCAGCCGGTGGAGCCACTCCACCTGTAGCTCGGCCCTGAGGTTGGGGCGCGCTTCCTCGGCCAGGGTCATGAAGAACGTGGCGTGCCGGCGGCGGGTCTCTTCGGCCTCGGCGCCTTGCCCGAGGCGTTCCAGGGCGTACTGTCTTACCGGCTCCAGCATCCTGTAGCGGGGTGCTACCTCCGAACCACCCCCGGTCACGACGAGCGATTTATCTACGAGAGAGGAGAGAAGATCCAGCACCTCCCCGCCACCGATACCTCCCGCGGCACCGACGGCCTCGGCCGCCTCCAGGGTCCAACCCCCGACGAAGACCGACAGCCGGCGAAACAACGCGCGCTCGTCATCTCCCAGTAGCTCGTGGCTCCAGTCCAGGGTCGCCCCAAGCGTCCTGTGGCGCGGGGCCGTCGTCCGGTCCCCCGAGGCTAGAAAGCCCAGCGAGTCGTCCAGCCTCTCCGAGATCTGTTCCACCGACAGAACACCAAGCCGGGCCGTCGCCAGCTCTATGGCAAGCGGTATGCCGTCCAGCTTCCGGCAGATGTCCGCGACGGCCACCGCGTTCTCGGGGGTCAGCCCGAAGGTCGGCGCCCTGGAGCGCGCCCGCTTCAGGAACAGCTCCACCGCCTCGTAGCGCCCGAGACGCTCGGGGTCGACCTCAGGCCCCGGTTCGGGCAAGGTGAGTGAGGGTACCGCCCAGCTGGTCTCCCCCTCCACCCCGAGGGTCTCCCTGCTGGTGGCCAGAACGCGCAGGTGCTCGCAGGAGCCGAGGAGCGTATCGACGAGGCTGGCGCATTCCTCAACGAGGTGCTCGCAGTTGTCCAGGACCAGCAGCGTCCGCCTGGAGCGCAGAAAATCTACCAGCGCGTCGGTGAACGGGACGTCGGGCTGGGTGCTCAGGCCAAGGGCCGCGGCCACCGCCCCCGGCACCTGCTCACCCTCTGTAAGAGAGGCGAGCTCCGCGAGCCAGACCCCGTCCGGGTAGTCACCGGTGAGCCGGCGGGCCACCTCCAACGCCAGGCGCGTCTTGCCGCACCCGCCCGCCCCCGTTAGCGTCAGCAGCCTGGTGGTGGAGAGGAGGCGCTCGACCTCGCCCATCTCGCGTCCCCTACCCACGAAGCCGTCACGCGCCGCCGGCAGGTTGTGAACACGGACGCCCGTGCCATCAACGGGACGCTCAAGGGTAGGCCGGTGGGGAGTAAGCGTCGGCTCCACATCGAATACCTCAGCCGGCTCTTGCAGAGCGTAGTCGATGGCCTGCTCGAGGGACATGGCTCTTCCTTCGGACCAGGAGGCGGCGAACGACGCCTCACCCAGCTCGGAGCGTACCGCGGCCAGGTCCTCTTCGTATCCGGAGGCGTCAAGGTCGAACCTGGAGGGGGCCATGCCCATCAGCTTCCTGAAGGCATCGGCGGCCCCCCAGAGCGTTGCGGCCCTTCTGGGCAGACCGCGCATCGCGCTCAGCTTGCCGAACCCCCACACGAAGTACAGGCCGCCCAACATGTCCCCCAGCTCCAGGGCGATCTTGCTTCCCTCCTCCAGCGACGTCGCCCCGCCGAGGTCTCCCTGCATGATATCTAGCATACCCAGGTTGAAGAGGGCCATGGCGGTGTTGCGGAGGTCGCCCAGCTCGCGGCTCAGGGCCAGCCCCTCCTCGAACTGGGCCGCCGCGGATCGGAGATCTCCTTCCTGGATGGCGGCCGTGGCCAGGATCTGGCGCAGGTAGGCGCGGGCGTGGGGTTCGAGGTCACCCGCTATCAACGCCTCGGCCTCGGCCACAATCGCTGGTAAGCCGTCCACGTACCCCCCGTGCAACATGGCGTACCCGAGGTTGGCGAGCGCCAGGGCGGTGCCCGAACGGTCGCCGAGATCCTTGTAGATGGCCACGGACTCCTGCAGGACGGCCATCGCCTTTTCGTAGTCTTGCTGGAAGAGCAGGATGTAGCCGAGGCCATCGAGCGCCTTCGCCCTGACGGCGGGATACCCACCGGTGTCCCTATCCAGCGCCGTAAGGAGCCACGCTTTACCTTCTTCGAAACGCCGCCCGGTCCAGAACCGCCACAACGCCGCCGGCAGCCGCAGGCGCACCCGCGCTCGCTCTTCCTCCTCACCCGGTTCAAGAGACCAGGCCTGCGCCTCGGCGAGGTTCGCAAACTCGGACCTGAGGCGCCAGATCCACAGCCCCTGATCCGGCCCCAGTAGCTCGGGGCTGGCTTCTTCGGCGAACCCCAGGTAGTGTTCGGCGTGCCTGCGCCGGGCCTCCGGCTCCTCCCCGCTCTCCTGGAGCTTTTCGCGCGCGAACTGCCTTACCGGTTCGAGCACCCCGTA
>DASUPX010000121.1:0-8317 GCA_036280905.1 Rubrobacter sp.
AGCCACCGATGCGAATCGAGATGACCAGCCGAAAGCGAGGCGGAGCCGAAGCGTTGCCGACAAGCGACAGCCTCCAGGCTGGAGCGTGCTGACAAGCGGAGGCGTTAGCCGGAGCGTGCGGATCCGCCGTCAGGCGGATCCACTCGCGGCGCTGGTGCCCGTGGCCTCCTCAATGGCCGTCAGCGGCGTGGCAACGTTCTCCAGTGATTCTCCTTCGGCCCTTATGCCCAGGACGAGCTCGATCACGGCGGCGAAGATCATGAAGGCTGCGCCGACCAGGTAGGCGATGAACAGTTCTCCTTCGTTGCCGGTGCCGATGATCCTGCCGAACAGAACGGGACCCGAGATACCGCCTATGGCTGTGGCTATGGAGTAGAAGAGGGCTATTGCCATGGCCCGGATCTCCATGGGAAAGATCTCGCTCACCGTCAGGCCTCTACGACCGCCCCTCAGCAGACCAGTAGAGAAGCCCGGCACCGCACCACAAACTCGTCACAACACACTCCTGTAGGAGCGGTTCGCGAACCGCCCGACGGCGTCACCCCTCCCCACGAACGACAGGTTACGGCGCCTTGCGCAGGTCCCTCAAAAGGGCTGCCTGGCCCACGTCATCCACGGTCAGCATCCCGACGAGGTTACCGTCCTTCACGACGGGTAAGGCCCTCAGGCCGCTCTCCTGAAGGATACGGTTGCCGTCCTGGAATAGGTCGGCATCGGGTGAGATGGTTGGAAACTCCGTCTGCATCAGGTCACGCACGGCAGCGTAGCGGTTTGGGGAGTGGGCCGCGGCCATGATCTCGTTGCGCGTGATGATGCCGACCAGGCTGCCGTCCTCGTCAACGACGGGAAAATCTTCCTGGTAGCCGTGGATGACGGAGTCGAGGACCTGGCCGAAGTTGTGGTAGGGCGTGACGGTCTCCGTCCTACCCTTGGTTCCCATCACATCCGAGACGGCGAGGCCGCGCATCTGCTCCCGCTGCCTTACGAGCTGGGCCTCCCCGCTCGCGCCGAGGAACACGAAGAACCCCACGATGGCGAGCAGGAAGTTCTGGCTAAGGAACCCGCCGAGGATGAACAAGATGGCGAAGAACTGCCCAACCGTGGAGGAGATGTCCGTGGCCCGCACGGGCCCGAGGCGCGTGGCGAGCAGGCCGCGCAACACACGGCCGCCGTCCATGGGGAAGGCGGGGATCATGTTGAAGATAACGAGCGCCACGTTGATGATGCCAAGGGCAACGAAGGCCTGCCCGACCGATTCGGGCCCGGAGATGATGTCCGTTGGGGTGGAGAGGTCGCCGCCGAAGAGGACGGCAAGCCCGAAGAATACCGGGGCCAGCACCACGTTGACGAGCGGCCCGGCCACGGCGACCTTGACCTCGTCGATAGGCCTCTCTGGCATAGACTTCAGCCTGGCAAGCCCACCGATGGGCAACAGCGTGATGTCCTGCACCTCGCTCCCAAGCCGTATGGCAACGAGCGAATGCCCGAACTCGTGCAACAAGACGCAGAAAAACAGCGCCACCACAAGGCCGACGGTAACAAGAGCGCTTAGCAGGCTCCCCGAGTCTCTGAAGGCGAGGAAACCGAAGAAGGCCAGGAGCAAGAAGAAGCTCCAGTGAACCTTCACGTCTATCCCGAAAGCGCGTCCTATCTTGAAGGAACCACCCATCGGTCTGATTCTACCCCACGCGCCAGAGGGCGATGTGATCTCAAACGCCCTGCTAGAATCGAAGGGTGGAAGAACGCACCGAAACCTACCGGCTCGTTACTGTGGCGGAAGATCTTGCCGCCATCGCAAAGACGCTACGGAACGCCGAGGCCATCGGGGTGGACATCGAGACCACCGCCCTCTCCCCCCGAGATGGAACGGTGCGCCTGCTCCAGCTCGCCACCCCGGATGAGACCTTCGTCATAGACGTGTTCGAGGTCCCGGACCTTTCACCGCTCGGGGAGGTGCTCGAGAACGGCCCGGTCAAGGTCGGGCACAATCTGAAGTTCGATTTCCAGTTCCTTCAGGCCCTGCACGGCATCTCGCTCTCGCCCATCTTCGACACCATGCTCGCCGCCCAGATTCTCTCCGGCGGCAACTACGCGGCATCTTACTCGTTGGATGCGGTTGCCGAGCGCTTCCTGGACGAGGATCTAGACAAGTCCGAACAGAGGAGCGACTGGTCGGGGGAGCTGAGCGCCTCGCAACTCGAGTACGCCGCGCGGGACGCCAGGATCCTTGTGCCCCTGCGCGAGCGGCTCGCCGAGGCACTGGAGGCGGAGGAGCTCTCCAGGATCTCCGGCATAGAGTTCGCGGCCGTGGCGAGCATCGCGGAGATGGAGCTGGCCGGGGTGAAGCTTGACGTGGCCCGCTGGAAGGAGCTGGAGATAACGGTGCGCGAGCGGCGCGACAGGGCCGCGGAGCACCTGGAGTCCTTCTTCCCGCCGCCAGAAGGCGTGCTGCCGCTCGAAGGTCTCGGGCCCAGGCTCAACCTCAACAGCCCCAAGCAGATCACCGACGCCTTCAAGTCCCTGGGCATAGACCTCCCCGACACCAAGGTCTGGACCCTCCTGAAGGTAGACCACCCCGCAGCGAAGGCGCTGCTCGATTACCGCGAGCTGCAGAAGAAGTTGGGCACCTACCTGGAGACCTATCCCAACTTCATAAGCCCGAAGACGGGACGCATCCACGCCAACTTTCTCCAGTGCCGCGTCCCGACAGGACGTCTGGCCTGCGCGTCACCGAATATCCAGCAGATACCGCACGAGGATGAGTTCCGGCGCTGCTTCGTGGCCGAGGATGGGTACGTGCTCGTGATCGTCGACTACTCGCAGATAGAGCTTCGTATCCTGGCCGAGGTCTCGGATGACCCCGCCTTTGTCGAGGCCTTCCGGCGGGGGGACGACCTGCACCGCATGACGGCCGCCACCATGTACAGCGTCCCGATGGAGGAGGTCACGAAAGACCAGCGCTCGGACGCCAAACGCATAAACTTCGGCCTGATGTACGGCCGCGGCGCCCGTAGCCTCTCCGCCCAGCTCGGCACGGACGAGGAGCGCGGAAGACAGCTCATAGACGAGTACTTCGCCAACTACCCCAAGGTCCAGCGCTTCCTGCAACGCACGGCCAACCGCGCCATGCGAGACAGGACGCTCAGGACCCTCGCCGGGCGCGTGCGCAAGTTCGGCAACGACCCCGTAGCAGACGACCGCGGCGCCATGCGGCGGGAGGCGATGAACTACCCTATTCAGGGCAGCTCGGCGGATATAGCCAAGCTGGCCCTGGTCTACGTTCGCGATGATCTCGAAGGGCTCGATGCCAGGCTCGTAAACTCCATCCACGACGAGTTCGTCATCGAGTGCGCCGAGGACCGGGCCGAGGAGATCTCCCGGCGGACACAGGCGGCCATGGTCAGGGCCGGGGAAGACATCCTGGAGAAGGTGCCCGTCGAGGTCGAAGCGACGATCTCGCGCGAGTGGAGAAAGTGAGGCTTCAGGCTTCAGGTTTCAGGCGTCAGGCTTCGGCTTTTTCTTTGGGTAACGAGGTCGAGGTTCGGCGGGCGTTGCCCGATGATGCTGAATCGCTAACGCGTATCGCCTTCGCTTCCAAGCGGTACTGGGGGTATCCAGAACGTTGGATCTCCCTCTGGAGCTCCACGCTGACCATTACACCGGAGTTCGTCAGGGACCACGAGGTGTACGCAGCATTCTCTGGCGGTGAGCCCGTCAGTTTCTATGCCCTTACGGGAGAAGGCCATGAGTTGGAGCTCGACCACCTCTGGGTCTCGCCGGACTGGATCGGGTCAGGCATGGGCCGCCTGCTTTTCGAGCACGCCATGAAGGTGGCCGCCTCGCGGGGAGCGAGCATCGTCGAGATCGAAGCCGACCCGAACGCCGAAGGCTTCTATCTCAGGATGGGCGCGCGGCTCGTCGGCGAGAACGTCTACGATATGGAAGGCGAGAGACGCACGTTGCCCCTGTTGCAGGTAGAGCTGTCGGGGAAGGAGCCTGGAACCGAAAGCTGACAGCAGATCGCTCTTCACGTCCGCCTGGTGGGGCGTAGCCACAAGGAGGTATGCTTGGGCTGCATCGTCTCCGTGACCACTCCCAGTACATCGTCTCTCAAGGAGTCGAGGTCGGTTTCCTCGCGTAACCTGGAGTTGAAGGAGGCAAGCGTCCTGGTAGCGTCGTACTTCTTCCTGTAGAAGCGTCGGTCTACGAACGTTTGAACGCGGCGGCGCAGGGGGTTGAAGATGGCGGCTATCGCCAGCGTCGAGATGACGACAGCGAGTTGGGGCTGCTGTTCCTGGCCGGTGAGGAGACGGAACACCGTCTGGGTGGCGGCCACACCGACAGAGTAGACTGCGATCAGCATGGCGGTCAGGGTACCGTAGACGAGGGTACGGTTTATGACCACGTCTATGTCGTAGAGGCGATGGCGCAAGATGGCGACACCGACGGCGACGGGGATGCCGGCGAAGGCCAGGAGGGTGGAGATCTGACCGGCCTGCTCGGCGACTCTTGCGAAAAGGACCGAGTAGACGATGCTGGTGGCCGCGAAGAGCGCGGCGGCGGTCGCGAACCACTTGAGTTGCTGACGCTCTGGGCCGCCGGCGCGAAGGTAGCGTAGTACGAGGGAGACGCCCGCGAGCAAGATGCTCCCGAGGGTAAGCCAGAACCCCACGATCGTCGTCCAGTCCAGTATCCTACCGCCGCCGGAGAGCCCGACGGGGTTCTCGATCGCGTTGAAAGGTGGTCCTTCGAGGTGGCCGGGCGAGAGCGCGCTGCCCAGGGTAGTCGCCAGCAACCCAACGCCGGCCAGCCAGGCCACGGGCCTCCAGTGCCTGGAGAGCAGTCGTCCGTCGGGAAACAGTAGGAACAGGTAGACGGGTATACAGAACAATACGGGCACGAACAGCCAGGTCGAGGTCCAGGCTGCCAGCCCGGCACCGGGCAGCGCCCCGGGCCTGGTGAACAGCGCGTAGACCCCCCAGCCGTACGCGGCGCTCTGGACGCCGAACAGCACCCCCACGACACAGAATAACCAGCCGATCGCGTTGCCGTGGCGTCGCGAGGCCACGAGCGCGCCCACGGTCGGGAACGCGAGCAGGGCGGCGGAGAGGAGCGCGTCGAAGGTCAGGCCGAAGGCGTTGGGGTCGGGCGTCGCCCGGGTCAAGTAAGAGAAGAGCACCCCGAGCGCCAGCAGGACAAACGACACCGCCCACATCGACCAGGCGAGCAAGACTAGAGGGCGGCCGTTCACGGGTCGCTACCATCCGGTGCCCCCACGTCCGGGCAAGAACCTGGCCACAAAGCAACGCCCGCGGACCGTACCTTCTCCCGCATCGCCTGGGTGGTGAGATGCCGGCGCCCACTGACCTGTTCCTCTGTTCTTGCCACAGCACTACTCTACAGTAGTACCGTCTTCCCAACGTTACGAGAACCGTTACGAAGCGCTGCGGCACCGGCTGATATTCGCGGGCGAAACCGAAGCGTGCCGAAGAGGCGCGTTACGTCATCGTAACGCTACCAGAACCTGACCCCGAAGGTCCCGGCGCCCTGCGGTTCGGCCACGAAGCGGACGAGGCGTTCGCCCTCTTCTTGGAGAATGTCGTGGTCTTCTCCGGACAGGGTCTCGAAGGGCTCGATCTGGAGTACCGCCGTCTTCCTGTCTCTCTCGATCTTCCAGGTGCCACGCACGAAGCCGTCGATGAGGAAGGTCGCCCTGACCCTGGCGGCCGACAGAAAGACCTTCTTGCGGTGCTCTTCTGGCAGGACCCGTCCTCTCTCGGCGTGCGAGAGGACGAGGTTGTCGTAGTCGGGCACGAAGCGGGGCGGGGCCGGGGTGTCCGCGGGAGGAAGTGGGGCGTCGGGCAGGTCGAAAAGCTCGTTCGCGTTCTCGTCGCGGAAGGTACGCAGCCCCGGCCTCATCTCCTCCACGACGGGCTTGAGTCGCGTCCTGCCAGACCACGTCTGGACGTCCCTTGCCATCGCGGGCCCGAACGCGGCCAGGTACCTCAGCACGAGATCCCGCGCCTCCTCGGAACCGGAGAGCGGCTGGCCGAGCCAGCGTTCTGGGGTAGTGAAGGGTGCCTTTCCGGAGTAGCCCCACACGCCGCCCGAGGGTACCTGCACCAGCGGGAGCGTTGTTCTAACGGCGTAGGCCAGGGCCGAGGGGTCCCTGTCCGGCTCGAGATCGGCCAGCACGGGGCGCAGATCCGCGAAGGGGCGCGGCTCCCGCTCGAAGAAGTCCCTGGCGGCGTCGATGAGGCGGTCGAGGTCTACGCCCTGCAAACGCTTTCCGGCGATGGATCTCATGGAGCCGGTGAGCGCCGGCTGCAGGGCGGGGCGTAGCAGTAGGTAGTCGTCCGCCGTCATGAGCTGCAAGGTGGCCCGCATGAGCGTGGCCCGCACGACGCGCCGTTCCAGCATCAGGTGCGTTAGGTCTTCGCGCCTGAAGCCGTCGAGGCGGGTCCAGAGCCCGACATAGGGTGGGCTCGTGACCTGGGCCTGAAGGGCGACCAGGCGTCGCACGGCCTCGAAGGGGGATACGTTCTCCCGCCCCAGCAACATCTGGCGGGCGAGGGTCGCCCGGTTCAACTCCCGGAGCGTGAGGACGCGGTCCGGGGCACTCACCAGGGCATGGGCTCCCCATCTCGGAAGAAGCCGCCGGATGGGCCGTCGTCGGGGAGGGTGGCCGCCCAGGCCACGCTAGCGGCCCCCGCGGGGATGGGTCGCGCGCCCATCTCATCCATGCCAGGCGCCGTCGCGGTCAGGCCGGGGTCCACGGCATTGATCAGGATACCCGTGCCTTCGAGCTCTGCCGCCAGCTTCGAGGTCAGGGCGAGCACGGCGGCCTTGGAGACGGCGTAGCTAGCCGCCATCCCGCCCGGCGTCGACAGGCCGAACTGCGGGTCCCCGTGAGAACCGCTGCCGCTGGCGACGTTCACGATCCGTCCCTGGTCGCTCTGCCGGATGAGGGGCAGGAACGCCTGGCAAGCGCGCCAGGTGCCGAACAGGTTCGTATCAAGCACGGCGCGAGAAGCGTCGAGATCGGCACCCGAAGCCGTCTCCGACCAGTCGGCGAAAGCTGCTGCGTTGTTGACGAGCACGTCGAGCTTGCCGAACTCCCCGGCCACCCGGTCTGCGAGCCCCCTGACGCTAGCGTCGTCGGCGACGTCTACGGTCCCGGCCCGCACATCCAGCCCGTCGGCCTCCAGCTCTTTCGCGGCGGCGCCTGCCTTCTCCGGGTCGCGCGCCCCCAGGATCACCGTCCTGCCCTGTTGCGCAAGCTGCCTGACGACCTCGAACCCGATGCCCCGGGCGCCGCCCGTTACGATGGCCACACCCCTGACGTCTCGCTCCTCGGTGGCCAAGATGATCTCCTCTCGCTCTCCGTAGAACCCAGATTCATGTCCATTCTACGGATGAAGAAGTCTCTGGCTACCCTGTCCTGATCAGCCCCCGAACTGTCGGCCGAACAGCGAGGCGCCAGCCGCGGCGATGGTTACGAACAGAACGGCCATCACGGCTCGTACTCCAAGCCGTTCGCCCAGCAGGACGAAGCCGGCCAGCGCGGCCATGGCCGGCTCGAGGCTCATCAGGACGCCGAAGATGCGCGCGGGGATCTTGCGCAGGGCCTCGAGTTCCAGGGAGAAGGGGATGGCGGAGGAGAGCATCGCCACCCCGAAGCCGGCGAGCAGAAGCTTCGGGTCGAGCAGGGCGGAACCGGCGCCCGCTATCCCCACCGGGGCGAGGACGACCGTTCCTATGCAGAGCGCGATGACCAGCCCCGTCCCGCCGGGGAAGGCGCTACCCGTACGGGCGGAGAGAAAGATATAGGAGGCCCAGAGGCAACCGGCAAGCAAAGCGAACGCGACGCCTAAAGGGTCGAGGTCCATCCCACCGAACGCGCCGAGGGGAGCGAGCAGGAGGATCCCGGCCGCGGCAAGCACGACCCAGAGCACGTCAATCACGCGCCGGGAGCCCGCGACGGCCACGCCGAGTGGACCGACAAACTCCAGCGTGACGGCGACGCCGAGCGGGATGCGGTCGATGGCCTGGTAGAAGGAGAGGTTCATCAGCGCGAGCGCAAGCCCGAAGAGCCCGGCGACGAGGAAGGCCCTCCCGCCGTGCACGCCCACCAGTTTCGGGCGCACCAGGACAAGTAGCACGAGCGCGGCGAAGCCTATCCGCAGGAAGACCGTACCGCTGGGTCCCAGGGAGTCGAAGAGGTTCTTGGCTATGGCCGCCCCGAACTGGACGGAGAAGATGGAGAGCATCACGAGAGCCGTGGGGGGCACGCTCCGCGAACCGGCCGAGAGACGCG
>DASUPX010000122.1:0-4718 GCA_036280905.1 Rubrobacter sp.
CGGGTACAGGAAGATCGCCCGCCGGCTGGCCTTGCCAAGGGCGTTCTGGAAGGCCGGTATCTTGTAACAGAGCGATTTCCCACTTGCCGTCGCCGTGGCCACGACCACGTTCTCCCCGGCCCGCACCCGCTCGTAGGCCTCGAGCTGGTGCGAGTACAACCTCGAAGCACCCATGTTGCGCAGCGCCCCGGCAAGCTCGGGCTCCAGCTCCGGCATCGCAACGAGCGTCGCGTCCCTGGGCGGCAGGCTCGCCACGGTCTCCCCGAGCGACTCCACAGCCCGACGGCTCATCCCGGCCAGAGAAGAACTCTTTTCCCGCGTCTCAGCCATAACTCTCCAAAACTATCGGCACAAACAGGGAAATCAATAGCTGATAGCTGACGGCTGAAAACTGAAGGCGCGGTTTGCTCCGCAAACCGCTTACAGCTCGCGTCTACCGGCGAAGGCCCGTCCGAGGGTAACCTCGTCGGCGTACTCCAGGTCTCCGCCGACGGGGAGGCCGCTCGCCAGGGCCGTCACCCTGACGGGCAGGTCCTTGACCTCTTGCGCGATGAAAAGCGCGGTCGCCTCACCGGTCGTGTTCGGGTTGGTCGCGACGACGAGCTCGGTGGTACCCTCGTTGCGGACGCGTTCCACGAGCTCCGCGATGCGGAGGTCTTCTGGTTCGATGCCGTCCAGGGGAGAGAGGGCGCCGCCCAGAACGTGGTAGAGGCCGCGGTACTCGTTGGTCCTCTCGATCGGACCAATATCGTAGGGGTCTTCGACCACGCAGATCACCGTCCGGTCCCTGCGGGCGTCGCGGCAGATCTCACACTCCTCAGCCTCGGTCAGGTTGAAGCAACGCCTGCAGGGTTTGATCTTCTCCTTGACCTCCTGCAGCGCCTCGGCTAGCCCGATGGCGTCTTCTTTCTTGCCCCTGATAACGTGGAAGGCGATGCGCTGCGCGCTCCTCGGTCCGATGGAGGGCAGCTTGGAGAGCTCGGTTATGAGCCTCTCTACAGGCCTTGCGTAAGTCGCCAAAGAGCTCTAGAGGCCGGGTATGTTCAGGCCGAGGTCGCCGAGGCCGCCGGTGATGCCACCCATCTTCTTGTTGGCAAGTTCCTGCGAGCTCGTCATTGCCTCGTTGACGACGGCGAGCACCATGTCCTGCAGCATCTCGACGTCCTCGGGGTCCACGACCTCGGGGTCTATCTCTATCGAGACGAGTTCCATTCCGCCGGTCATGGTCGCCCTGACGGCACCGCCGCCGGCGCTCGCCGTGACGGTCTCGTTGGCGAGCTCCTCCTGAGCCTGCTGCATCTGCTGCTGCATCTGCTGGACCTGCTGCATCATCTTGTTTACGTTCTGCCGCTTCGCCACCCGAACCTCCGGATCTCTCTGTCCACGAATCAAATGATTATAGGACTTTTGCCCGGGAAGGGAGTGTGAGAACCGGGCCGACTCGCCCCGCCGGCTACCTGCGGTGGCGGGCGCTGTCCAGGAGCATTACCCCGGCGAGCATGGCCGGTAACCCAAGCGCGGACAGCACGGTGCCCGTCGTACCAGCCAGCGCGGTCGCCAGGACCGCGACGCACAGGCCTATTCCAAGCAGCCCCAGACCCAACCAGACGATATCCATCCTCGCCGAGAACCTCCGCATCAGATTTCTGCCTTTATAGATCCGTCTCTTCCTCGCATCCCGGGAGTACGGCTACCCTAGAGGTAGACGGCGACCTCGCCGTCCACAACCTCCACGCGATAGGTCTTGAGCCTGAGGTCGGGGCGTCCCGGCACACACGGGTCGCCCCCCGTCTCAAGGTCGAACTCGAAGCCGTGCCAGGGACACAGAAGCACGTTGCGGGTCTCGGACTGCCGGAGCGTGCCAGGGGCGTCGGAGACCCACATCCTCTCGATGGAGCCTAAAGAGAGCCGGGCAGCCTGGTGCGGGCAGGTATCAGCCACGACGCGGAACGAGCCGTCATCGAGGCGGGCCACCGCGATCCTGCGGTTCCCCGTCCTGTATCCCCTCACGGCTCCCGGCGGGATATCCTCAAGCCGGCAGACGACGTGCCTCTTCTGGCCAGACCCCGCCGCATCCGTGAGAGCGCCCCTAGAAGCCATAGAAATTCCTGGCGTTGGAGGAGAGGATCTTCTCCTTGAGGGCCCTCGGGAAGGTGTGCGGCAGCGCCTGCTCCGGGGAGTCGAAGTCCCAGTGCGGGTAGTCCGTCGCGAACATCAGGAACTCGTCAGAACCGATCATCTCGAACATCCTGTAGAGGTCGCCCGGATCCTCCGGGTACTCCATGGGCTGCGTGGAGAACCTGACCCTCTCCCTTATGTACTCGCTCGGCAACCGCTTCACCCAGGGCACCTCCCGCCTCAGGCTCCGGTAGTTGTAGTCGAAGCGCCACATCAGGTGCGGAACCCACGTCCAGCTCGACTCGATCATCGCCACCTTGAGCTCCTCGAACTCGTCGAAGACCCCGCCCGCGATGAGGCTTATGAGCTGGCTCTGCCAGGCCTGGCTTATGGCCGTGTGCCACTCTATGTAGTACGGGGGCAGACCAACCGCCGTCCTGGTCCCCCCACTCTGGTGGAAGGCGACTACGAGATCGTTTCGCTGGGCAGCCTCGAAGATGGGCCAGTAGAAGGGCCGCCCGAAGACGTGGTGGGCCACGGCCGGCAGGATGACCTGCACGAATCGGGGGTCGGAGCCCACGCGGTCTATCTCGCGGGCTGCATCTCTTGGCTCCTGTGCGGCCACCGTGATAGAGCTCCTGAGCCGCTCGTCACGCTCAAGCCAGTTCTCGAGTACCCAGTCGTTGTAGGCGCTCGCCAGCGCGGTGGCGAACTCGGGCTGTATCTGGTTGTCGGTCGGGTGGAAGAGGCTGATCAGGATCGCGTTCTCGATGCCGTAGCGGTCGAGAACCTGCTCCTGTACCAGCTCCAGCTTGGATCCTGCAGGACTGCCATCGTCGGTTACGGCATCCTGAATGGCCACGCCGGTGGGCTGGGGGAAGGAGTAGGGGTTGCCGGGGGGGCCCTTGTACCCGTCGTTGACATCGACACGGCTGCGCCAGGGCTCGTCAAGGTAGGGCGCGAGGTCCCTGACCGAGGTGAGCATCTCGTGGATGTCGACATCCACCACCGAAGCCTTGCTCGCTTTGCCCTCCTGGCGCCGACCGTCCCTCTCGCCCCTCAATATTTCGGTCAAGCGAACGAACCTCCCTTAGTTAACTTTGTTTGTTATTAAACTTAACAATACTCTAGCAGGCTAGCTTACCTATTATGGATGGTCAAGGAAGGATGATATCAAGATCTCTGGCACGGGGCCTTACGGAGGGACGTAATCGCCATTCCTCCGGGGAAACGCGAGTTTCCGGTGGCGGCCGAACATTCCGTACATCGGGCAGGAGCGCTCTGCAGCCTGCGCTAGAATAGGACGATGGAGGAGTATGAGAACACCTTCGAGTGGGCACCGCCGAGCCAGGCGTGGTTGGAGGCTGCGGGCTGGATCGCCGAAGAGAAAAGAGCGAGGCTTCGCGATGACCCGACGGGGGAAGCCTTCGCCAGGCTCGCCTTCCAGCTGTGCATGCAACAAACCCAGAAGACCGAACCCTACGGGTAGAAACACCACAGACGTGTTGTGTCCGGGTGGTGACGAAGATCGGGGAACCCGGGTGACGATCCGCTGACTACCGCCGGTGGTTCGTCACCCGGGCTCTCCGGATTCTTGCGTTGGCTCCTTGCTATGTTCTAGCTCAGGGCTCTAGCAGGACTTTGATCGCCCCGTCCTGCTTCTTCTGGAAGATCTCGTATCCGTGCGGCGCCTCCTCGAGCGGCAGCCTGTGGGTGGCCAGGTCGTCGACGCCGAGGGGGTCCGAGGAATCGACCAGGAGCGGCATAATCTCGTCGACCCAGTGCTTCACGTTCGCCTGTCCCAGGCGGAGTTGTATCTGCTTGTCGAACAGCATCAGCATCGGCACCGGGTCGGCCATGCCGCCGTAGAGGCCGATGGCGGAGATGGTGCCGCCCCTGCGCACGGCATCGACGGCCTGGTAGAAGGCGCTCATGCGGTCGACCCCGCCCTTGTTCAGGGCTTGCTGTGCCAGGGAGTCGGGTAGCAGGCCGGTTATCGTCTGCGCCAGCCCGGTGGCGGGCGAGCCGTGGGCCTCCATCCCGACCGCTTCGATCACCGCGTCGGGGCCCCGGCCGTCGGTCATCTCGCGGAGGGTGTCTGCCACGTTATCGACATTGTTGGTGTCAACCACCTCTATGCCGTGGCGACGCGCCATCTCGAGCCGCTCGGGCACGAAATCTATCGCGATCACGCGTGCGCCCTGGTGCTTCGCTATTCGCGCGCTCATCTGGCCGATCGGGCCAAGCCCGAAGACCGCGACGCTGCCATGCTCCGGTATCCCGGCGTACTGGACCGCCTGCCAGGAGGTGGGAAGCACGTCGGAGAGGTAGACGAACCGCTCGTCGGGCATCTCCGAACCTTCCTCGGGCACCTTGATGGGACCGTACTGGGCTTGCGGAACGCGCAGGAATTCAGCCTGCCCGCCGGGCACGTCACCGTACAGGTTGGCGAAGCCCAGCATGCTAGATCCCATACCCTGCTCGCGCACCTGGGTGGTCTCGCACTGCGACTGGAGCCCCTGGTCGCACATCCAGCAGTGGCCGCAGGATACGTTGAACGGGATCACTACCCGGTCGCCGGGCCGGACGTGGGTGACCTC
>DASUPX010000123.1:0-4139 GCA_036280905.1 Rubrobacter sp.
GACGTGCAGGAAGCGCTCTCCATCCAGAGCGAGCTTACAGACGTGCGGGGTGAGATCGAGCAGGTCCAGGGCAGGATGCAGTTCCTCAAACAGAGCAGCGATATGTCTCGGATCTCCGTCAACATCCAGCCCGTGAGCAACCCCCCGAAACCGCCGCCGGCCTGGGACCCGGCTCGCGAGGTGGCCCGGGCCTGGAATGCTTCCCTGGCCGTCTTGCAGGGTGTGGCGCTTGCAGTCATCTCCACCGTTGTGTTCGGGTGGTGGATCATCCCGCCCCTCGCCCTGGCGGCTTGGTGGCTGAGGCGAAGGCTCCGGCATGAGAGCCTCACCCCGCGCCCCACCGAGCCGGAATGAGCGCGGCAAACGCTAGTTCCATCCACGAACCTCTACCTTGACCGACCTTGATACCGAGGTCCGGACAGGACTTCCAACATCGTTACGTGTGGTAGCATAAGGGGTCGAATTGGTGAAATAACAAAGAAGAAGATAAAGAGGAGAAACGAGAAGTTGGCTGTAGCTGAACAGAAGGCAGAGATAATACAAGAAAACCGCACGCACGAGGGTGACACGGGGTCGCCCGAGGTGCAGGTTGCGGTGCTCACCCGACGCATAGCGCACCTCACGGAGCATCTGCGTGAGCACAAGCACGATTACCATTCGCGGCGCGGGCTGCTCAAGATGGTTGGCAGGCGCCGCCGGTTGCTCAAGTACTTGCAGAACAAGGACGTCGAGCGCTACAGGGCGCTTATCGCCAAGCTCGGGCTACGCCGGTAGTCCGGGTACCAGGAAGAAACCAGAGGAGAACACCATATGCGTCTAGAGATACCAGTAGGCGAGCGCTCGATCGTGCTCGAAACCGGGAAGTTGGCCAAGCAGGCTGGCGGAGCGGTCGTTGCCAGGCTGGGTGACACCACCATACTTTCAACCGCCACTCGCTCGTCGAACCCGCGGCCCGGCGCCACGTTCTTGCCCTTGAGCGTGGACATAGAGGAGCGGATGTCGGCGGCAGGCAAGATCCCCGGCGGGTTCATAAAGAGGGAGGGCAGGCCCTCCGAGCGTGCGATCCTCACCTCCCGCCTTACCGACAGGCCGCTCAGGCCCCTCTTTCCGAAGAACTATCACTACGAGATACAGGTTATCGGGACCGTGCTCGTCGCAGACCAGGAGACCCCTTTCGACACCGTAAGCATGGTCGGGGCGTCGGCGGCGCTGGCCCTTTCGGACCTGCCTTTCCAGGGGCCAATAGGGGCCGTCAGGATCGGGCGCTCGCTAGACGGGGAGTTCATCCTGAACCCGACCTACGAGCAGATCTCCGAGAGTGACCTCGACCTCGTCGTGGCCGGCACCAAGGAGGCCATCACCATGGTCGAGGCCGGGGCCAACGAGGTGCCCGAGTCCGTAATGGTTGAGGCACTTCAGCTCGCCCAGGAGATCGTCCAGAACCAGGCGCTGGCCATAGAGGAATGGGCCGGCGAGTACGGCAAAGAGAAACAGCAGATAGATGGGCCCGAGGAGAACACTTTCGTCACCTCCGCGCGGGAGCAGTACTTCGACCGTGTCAAAGAGGGCATCGTCCAGACCGACCGGAGGGTCCGTAGCACCGTGCTGGCCGAGATCCGCGAGGAGATGGTCGAGGGTCGCGAGGAAGAAGAGATACCAGCGATCACCGCCGCCCTTTCCACGGTGGAGAAAGAGGCCTTCCGCGAGCTTTACCTGAAGGACCACAAGCGCACGGACCTGCGTGAGATGGACGAGATCCGTCCGACCTCTGCCGAGGTGGCGGTGATCCCGCGGGTACACGGCACGGGGCTCTTCACGCGTGGCGAGACGCAGGTGCTAAGCTCGCTCGCGCTCGCTGACCTCGGCCTCGCGCAGCGGCTCGACACCATCGAGCCCCAGACCGGCAAGCGCTACATGCACCACTACAACTTCCCGCCCTTCTCCACGGGCGAGACCGGCCGCCTCGGTAGCCCGCGGCGGCGTGAGATCGGCCACGGGGCGCTCGCTGAGCGCGCGCTCGTGCCGGTGCTACCTTCCGAAGACGAGTTCCCGTACGCTCTACGCATAATATCCGAGGTGCTCGAGTCGAACGGTTCCTCCTCTATGGCGAGCGTGTGCGGGTCGACGCTGGCCCTCATGGACGGCGGCGTGCCGATCAAGGCGCCTGTGGCCGGCGTGGCAATGGGCCTCGTCAAGGAGGGTGATGATTACGTCATCCTCTCGGACATCCAGGGCCTCGAGGACCACATGGGCGACATGGATTTCAAGGTCGCCGGTACGGCCGATGGCATAACCGCACTTCAGATGGACATGAAGATCACCGGCGTCTCCGCCGGCCTGTTGCAGGAAGCCCTCGAGCAGGCCAGGGCTGGTCGTCTGGAGATTCTGGGCATCCTGCGCGAGGCTATCGCCGAGCCGCGGACCGAGGTCTCCGATTTCGCCCCGAGGGTCGAGGTGCTCAAGATCCCGACCGACAAGATCGGGATGCTCATAGGACCAGGAGGGAAGACCATAAACGCCCTTCAGGACCAGTTCGGCGTGAACATCTCCGTGGAGGACGATGGCACGGTGTTCGTGGCAGGAGAGGGCAGCGTCTCGAGGGATGCCGCCGGCGCTATCAAGGGCATGATGAAGGACGTCGAGGCCGGGGAGATCTACAACGGCAAGGTGGTGAAGACAACCAACTTCGGCGCCTTTGTCGAGCTCACGCCCGGCCGTGACGGCCTGGTTCACATCTCGCGCCTCGCCCCCGGCAAGCAGCGCGTGGAGCGGGTCGAGGACGTGGTGACCGAGGGCGACCTGATCAAGGTGCGCGTCCTGGAGATAGACAAGCAGAACCGCATCAGCCTGGAAAAACTGGAGGGCTAGTGGCCGATTCGAACATACGGCGGAAAGACCTGCCCGGGGGCTTGAGGGTCTTTACCGAGCCCCTGGCCGAGGCCACGAGCGTCTCGCTGGGGGTCTGGATCAGGGCTGGATCCCGCGACGAGAAAGACGAGGTCGCGGGCATCAGTCACCTGATGGAGCATATGCTCTTCAAGGGCACCCCTGATATGGACGCCCTCGGCATCGCCCAGGCCTTCGAGGGAATAGGCGCCCAGGAGAACGCGGCGACGGGCGAGGAGTACACCGTGCTCTACGCCAGGTTCCTGCCCGAGCATCTGGGCCGGGCCCTCGACGTCATGAGCGACATGATCCTCAGGCCGACGCTCGTGGACCTGGAGCGTGAGCGTGAGGTGATCGTCGAGGAGATCAAGATGTACGAGGACAGGCCGGACCAGCTGGCCGACGAGTACCTCTCCTCGCTGATCTTCAACGAGGACCCACTGGGGCGTCCGATCATCGGCTCGGCTGAAACCGTGCGGGGCGTGGACCACACCACCCTGGACGGTTTCCACAAGGACACCTACACGGGGGCCAACGTCTTCGTCGTCGCCGCCGGCAAGCTAGATCCCGAGGACGTAGAGCGGACGGTAGAAGAGAAATTGTCCGGGCTGCCCGAGGGAGAGCCGTTCGTGAGGGAGGCAAGCCCGACGCCGCCCGCTAGCCGGTTTTATTTCAGGTTCAAGGAGACCGAGCAATACCACGTCTCCATGGGCTCTATGGGCATCCCGGCCAGGAGCGAGGACCGCTATGCCATGGCCGCCCTCAACAACGTGCTTGGCGGAGGCATGAGCAGCCGCCTCTTTCAGGAGGTGCGTGAGAAGCGTGGGCTTGCCTACGCCGTCTACTCCTACCACCAGGGCTACTCTGACGCAGGGGCGATCAAGACCTACGTCGGCTCCACCACCGGCAACGTGGAGGAAGCCGTGCAGGTGATAGTCGAGCAGCTCGGCAAGATTATGGAGGAGGCCGTCGAAGGCGAGGAGCTCGCGCGCACCAAGCAGCAGCTCAAAAGCTCGACGCTCCTCGCGCTGGAGAGCACCTCGGCCCGGATGAACCGCGTTGGACGCAGCGTCATAACCGGCGCCGAGCTATTGACCCCGGAGGAGATCTCGGCCCGCATAGAGGCCGTGACCGCGGATGATATCTCGCGCCTCGCCCGGGAGCATCTCAGAACAGACCAGATGTACCTCTCCGCCGTCGGACCGAAGGAGCTCGACCTGGGCAGGTACCTCAATTAGGGCTGTCAGCTTTCA
>DASUPX010000124.1:0-3334 GCA_036280905.1 Rubrobacter sp.
CGAAGCACACCGTGTACCCCGCTCTCTCGTGGCACCGGTCGTGGTGCTCGCGGTGATCGGGCTGGTCGGGGGTTTCGTCGCCGGTCCTTTCGAGAGGCTGGCGGAGGCGGCGGGAGAAGTCTCTCTGGGAGCATCGACGCCCCTTGACGCCTCCTACCACCCCGAGATCCTCCCCGAGTATGTGATGGCGCTGGCGGCTTACGCCGTGGGCGTGGGCCTGATCCTCTCCCGTTCCATCTGGTCTCCGGCGGCCCTCGGCGTCTCCCGCCTCGGCAAGCTCGCAGGGCCCGAGCGGCTGTTCGGGATGACCATCAGGGGCCTCAACAGCCTCTCGGACGCCGTCCACCGGGTGGAGATACAGAACCTCAGGGGACGGGTCGCGTCCGTGCTCGTTCCGACGGCGGTGATGGTTGGCGCGGGCCTGCTCGCGACCGGCCTCGGCTCGTACGATCTGGGTCCCTTGCGGCTTCGGGAGGCGCCGGTCATGCTGGCCCTCCTTGCCGTGGCGGCGGCCTCGATCGCGGCCACGCTCACGCGGCGGCACGTCACGCTCGCGCTGGTCCTGTCGAGCGTGGGCTTCATGCTCGCGGTCGTCTACGCGTTCTACGGGGCGCCGAACGTGGCCCTTGTTGCCGTCCTTATCGAGACCGTGCAGACGCTGCTGCTCGTCGCCACCCTGAGGCTGCTCCCCTACCGGGTCCTGCGCCACCAGGCGGAGCTTCCTCTCAAGAGGCGCAACCGAAAGGTGCTCGTGGCGGCTGCCTCCGGGGCCTTCGGGTTCGTGGTGGTCTGGGGTGCCCTCTCGCAGCCGCCGGCCGGTCAGAGCGTGGCTGAGGAGTTGACCCGGCTCACGCCGGAGGCGCATGCCAAGAACGTCGTGACGGCCACGCTGGCGGACTTCCGTGGCCTGGACACCCTGGGGGAGATCACCGTGGTGGCCCTGGTCCTCCTGGGGGTGGCGACCCTGCTCGGGGGGCTTGCACCCGAGCGTAACGGCGGACCGGACGGCGGGCGTAGCGCCGCGATACCGGCTGCGAGGGTCGTGGTACGCGGCATCGCGAGGCTGCTCTACCTGCCGACGTTCCTAGTCGCCGCGGCCCTGCTGGTCAAGGGCTTCGTCGAGACCGGCGATGGGTTCTCCGCCGGGGTGGTAGCGGCGCTCGGGGTGCTGCTCCGCTACCTGGCCTTCGGTTACGAGAGGACGAAGGGTCTACCGGCCGTGCGCCACTCCCTCGCCGTCGCGTTCTGCGGGCTCCTCCTGGCGCTTGGCGTGGCCGCTGCGCCACTGCTCTTCGGGGAAGCGCCCCTGACCCACTATCCCCCCGCCGGCACCGAGCCCATCCACGTGGGGACCATCGAGCTGATGACCGCCGTACTGTTCGACGTCGGGGTCTTCGTGCTGGTCTTCGGTTTCACGGTTGGGGTGGTGTCCATCTTCGCCCGCGCCGGCGAAGCCGTCGGGCAGGATGGTTATCCTGACGGGAGGGGGGCGGAGAGAAGTTGACCCTGTACGCCGCGCTCGTGATCGCCATCGTGCTCGCCTCTGGTACGTTCCTGCTTCTCCAGCGCGACCTCTTCCGGGTGGTCATCGGCATCATCCTCGTCTCCAACTCGGCGACCTTGTTTATCGTCGCCTCCGGGCTGTCGAGGGGCGCGGCGCCGATCTACCCGCTCCCCGACAGCGGCTTGAGCGACCCGCTGGTACAGGCGATGGCCCTGACCGCCCTCATCATAGGGTTTGGCGTCGCCGCGCTGCTCTTCGCCATGGTCTACCAGCTGTACGCCTCGCACCACACCATGGACCTGGAGGAGATCGCCGAGGCGGAGGCTCGCGAGGCCGAGGACCTGGACCTTCGGGGGGATCCTGGCACGGAAGAGGTACCCGAGGAAGAGCAGGACGCGGAAGAGAGGACGGTGCCGTGATGGAACCCGGCCTCCTTCTCGCCCTCCCGGTCGGCATCCCGTGGGTGCTCGCGGCCGTGCTACCCCTCCTCGACGGCCGCAAGCGGTGGGTCGGCCTGCTGGCTGCTGCTGGCCTCGGGGCCAGCCTCCTCTCCCTCGTCTGGCTCGCCTCCATAGTCATCAGGCGGGGAGAGGTCGAGGTGACCGCGGGCGGCTGGCCCGAGGGCGTCGGCATCACGCTCAGGGCCGACGCCCTCGGGGTGACGTTCGCCCTCGTCTCCGTCGCGGTTATCCTGGCCGCCTTCCTCTACGAGGTGGCACTCGGGGTGCGCTGGCGGGCGTTCCCGGCCCTGATCCTGCTGGTGGCCGCTGGTCTCACGGGCCTGTTCTTTACGGGCGATGCCTTCAACTTCTACGTGTTCTTCGAGATCTCCATGATCTCCTCCTTCATCCTGGCAGGCTACAGGGAGAAGGACTACCAGGTGAGGGCGGCGTTCGTCTTCGCCGTGGTCAACCTGCTTGGCTCCTTCGTCTTCCTGATCGGGATAGCGGCGCTCTACACAATCTCAGGCAGCCTGGACATGGAGACCATCGCCGCCAGGGTGGCTGGCCTGAATCCCTCCTCGGTGATCGCCATATCCGCCCTGATCTTCGCGGCTTTTTTCTTGAAGCTGGGGCTCTTTCCTTTCCACTTCTGGCTGCCGGCGGTCTACGTGGGAAGCCATCCCCCGATCGCCGCCATCCTCTCGGGGGCCCTGGCCAACATCGGGGCCTACGGTCTCCTGCGCTTCGGCGCGGACGTTCTGCCGCGCGAGCTCGCGCTCGCGGCGCCGGCGGTGATCGTGATCGGGGCCGCCAGCATTGCCTATGGCTCGCTGCAGGCCGTGTCCCGGCGCGACACCTCGGAGGTGATGGCCTACTCGGCGATCGGGCAGGCCGGGTACGTGCTCCTGGCCATTGGCGTTGGCGGCCCGGTGGGGTATGCGGCGGCCGTGGTGTACGCGGTCGTCAACTCCCTTAACAAGGGCGTGGTCTTCCTCTCGGCGGGGCTGCGCGGGCCGCTGGTCGGCGCGGCTTTCGCGGTCGGGGCCTTCTCGATCGCGGGCGTGCCCCCGGCCGCCGGTTATCTGGGCAAGTTCATGGTGTTCGAGGCGAGCACCGCCGTAGAGAGCGTTACGGCGACCGTAGCCCTCGTCTTCCTGGTGTTCGTCGGTAGCGCGCTCTCCTTCCTCTACTCCTTCCAGGTCTACCAGCGACGCTTCGTGGCGCCGGGGCCGTCAGGCAAAGCGAGCCCGGCGGCGGCGCGCTACCTGGTGGTCCTGCTGGCGGCACTCGTAGTGCTGCTCGGGCTGTGGCCACAGCCCCTCATGCTCCTGTGCCGGGCGGCGGCCGCCGCGCTGATGGGGAGCCCGGGAGGACGCGCTACGTGGCG
>DASUPX010000125.1:0-13984 GCA_036280905.1 Rubrobacter sp.
CTCGAAACGTGGAAGCTCGAGCACATACAGGGCGACGGCGCCAGGTTCTACTTCGACCTCGCCGTGGAGTCGCTATACGCCTGCGAGCCCCGCGACGTCTCTCTGCTGGGAGTGCTCTCGGATATCGCGTCGTCCGGCAGCTTCGGGGGCCTCTTCGAGATAGAGGCATCCGCCGAGGAGTACAGGTTCTACGGCGGGGCTGCGGAGATCTCGGTCCGTTTGGCCCGCGGGTTGGACGGGCGTGTGATGGTGGGCTCTCCCGTGCGCCGCATCGTGCAAGACAAGGACGCCGTGCTCGTGGAGTCGGGCCGCGCCTCCGTCCGAGCGAAGGCCGTGGTCGTTACCGTGCCGCCCGCGTTGCGCGGGCGGATAGAGTACGTTCCCGCGCTTCCGCCGGCGCACGACGGGCTGTCGCAGAGGATGCCCATGGGCGCCGTCATCAAATGCCACGCCGTCTACGGGGCGCCGTTCTGGCGGGAGAAGGGGTTGAGCGGACGCGCCGAGGGCGACAGGGGACCGTGCAAGATCACCTGCGACAACTCACCCCCGGGGGAGGAGGTCGGCGTTCTGACCGGCTTCGTTCTCGGCTCCGACGCCCGCGAGTGGGGGCGCAGGGAGCCCCGGGAGCGGGAGCGGGCCGTGCTCGAGTGCTTCGCCAGGTATTTCGGGGATGAGGCTCTGGGCCCCGTGGCCTACGCGGAGACGGATTGGGGGGCCGAAATCTACTCGCGTGGCGGATACGCGGGGGTCCCTGTCCCGGGTATGCTTCTGGATCATGGCCAGGCGCTGGCCGAGCCGGTGGGCCGCATCCACTGGGCCGGCGCGGAGACGGCCTCCGCATGGAACGGTTACATGGAAGGTGCCGTCGAATCCGGAGAGCGGGTGGCTCGGGAGGTGCTCTCGGGCCTCGACGGCACAACGCAGGCCACGACCAGGCAGGTTTGGACTTACAGGAGGTAAGGGTTGCAGGACAAGAAAACAACCGAGCATCCACCCGAGGCGAGGGATGCCGCGAAGGGCAGGGACGTGGCCGTAGAGCTGGCCGGGATCACCAAGCGCTTCGGGCAGTTCGTCGCCGTGGACGACCTCACGCTAGACATCTACGAGGGCGAGTTCTTCTCGCTGCTCGGCCCGAGCGGGTGCGGCAAGACCACGACGCTGCGCATGATCGCCGGCTTCGAAGAACCGACGGAGGGCGGTATCTCCGTCTCCGGGGACCCGGTGCGCGGCGTGCCACCCTACCGCAGGCCGGTCAACACCGTGTTCCAGTCCTACGCCATCTTCCCCCACCTCGACGTCTTCGACAACGTGGCCTTCGGCCTCCGCCGCGCCGGCGTGAAGGGGGAAGAGCTGCAGAGCAGGGTCACGGACGCCTGCGAGATGGTACAGCTCTCGGGCTTCGAGAAGCGCAAGCCGAGCATGCTCTCCGGCGGCCAGCAGCAGCGGGTCGCGCTCGCCAGGGCGCTCGTAAATCGTCCCAGGGTACTGCTCCTCGACGAGCCGCTCGGGGCGCTCGACCTCAAACTCAGAAAAGAGATGCAGCTCTACCTCAAAGATCTGCAGCACGAGGTAGGCATAACCTTCATCTACGTCACCCACGACCAGGAAGAGGCGCTCACGATGAGCGACAGGATCGCCGTGATGAGCGAGGGCAAGGTCCAGCAGGTCGCGGACCCGCCCACGCTCTACGAGCGCCCGAACAACCGCTTCGTCGCGGACTTTATAGGCCAGACCAACGTGTTCTCCGGCACGGTCGAGGCCGTGGACGGAGGTCGGGTGACGCTGAGTGTCCCGTCAGGAGAAAAGGTCGAGGCCTCCACGGGCGCGGCCGAGGTCGGGGTCGGGCAGGCGACACACGCCGTCGTCAGGCCGGAGAAGGTCAGGTTCGGTAGCGAGGGCGACAACGTGATGACCGTAAGGATCCACCAGATCGTCTACCTCGGCGTCAGCATCCAGTACATAGCCGACCTGCCCGGCGGGGAGAAGTTGATTCTCTACCAGCAGAACACCACCGAGGAGGACCACCCCAAGGTAGGCGACGAGGCACCGGTGTCTTGGGACGCCCGCAACTGTTTAATACTAGGAGGATAGACTTGGCTTTTCGGAGAAGGATCTCGCGGGGGGATTTCCTACGGACGATGGGCGCGGGGGTGGTGGCCGGCTCCACGCTATCCGTGCTGGCCTGCCAGCCCAACACAACGGCCCAGAACAGCGGTGGCGGCGGCAGCGGCCCGGAGGAGAAGGAGCTCAACCTATACAACTGGTCGGATTACGTGGCCAAGAGCACCCTCCCTGACTTCCAGAAGCAAACGGGGATCAAGGTTACCCAGGACTTCTTCTCGTCCAACGAGGAACTCCTGGCCAAGCTCCAGGCCGGGGGCACCGGCTACGACGTGATCGTGCCCTCGGATTACATGGTTTCGGTCATGATCAAGAGCGACATCCTGGAACAGCTCGATATGTCCAAGATACCCAACTTCAAGAACGTTGGCGCGAACTACAAGGGGCTCGGCTATGACCCCGACAACCAGTACAGCGTGCCCTACCAGTGGGGCACGACGGGCATCCTCTACAACAAGAAAAGGCTAGGCACACTCGAGCCGAGCTGGGACCCGATGTGGGATCCTGACAACAAGGGCAAGATCGGGATGCTCAACGACGAACGCGAGACCCCTGGCGCAGCCCTCTACAAGCTGGGCTACTCCGTAAACGCTACGGAGAAGGAACAGCTCGAGGAGGCTGAAGCCGAACTCATAAAGCAGAAGCCCCTGCTCCGCGGCTACTTCGACTCCACGCAGAACAGGCCATCGGTGATAAACGGCGACCTCCTCCTCGGGCACGTCTTCTCGGGGGACGCCTTCCTCGCGCTCTCCTCCAACGAGGACCTCGACTACCTCATCCCCGAGCCCGCCGCGACCCGCTGGACGGACAACATGGCGATCCCGAAAGGCGCCGAGCACCCCGACAACGCGCACAAGTTCATAAACTACATCCTCGGCGCCAAGACGGGGGCCACGCTCTCCAACTACACCTACTACAACACGCCCAACGAGGCGGCGCTGCCCATGATCGACGACGCCCTCAAGAACCTGCCGGGCTACGAGCTGGAGCCCAGCGTCTTCGACCGGTTGCAGATCATCGAGGACGTGGGAGCGGCGACCCGCGAGTACTCGACCCTGTTCACCTCGGTAAAGAGCTCCTAGGGTATGGGCAAACAAGGGCGCGGCTGGACGGTGGGGTTGGCGGGACTGCTCTCGCCTGTGACCCTCTGGCTCGGGCTGTTCTTCCTGGTGCCGCTGCTGCTCATCCTGGCCTATTCGTTCGGGAAGAGCGGCATCTACGGCGGCATAACGCTCGGCTTCTACCCGGGCAACTACCTCAAGGTCTTCGACCCGCTGTATCTGGAGATTATCGTCAGGACCTTCGTGATCGCGTTGTTGAACACGTTCCTCTGCCTGCTGGTCGGCTACCCTCTGGCTTACTTCATAACCTTCAAAGGCGGCAGGCACAAGCACACGTTGATCCTGCTCGTCATGATCCCGTTCTGGACCAGTTTGCTGCTCAGGGCCTACGCCTGGGTCGTCATCCTCGGCGGCGACAACGGCATCGCCAACAGGCTCCTGCAGTTCTTGCACCTTACGGACCACCCGCTGACGCTCATCTTCACCCCACAGGCGGTGATTATGGGGATGGTCTACTCGTACCTTCCGTTCATGATCCTGCCGCTCTACGCGGCCCTGGAGAAGTTCGACTGGCGCCTCAAAGAGGCGGCCCAGGACCTCGGGGCGAGCCGGTGGCACACCTTCTGGCGGGTCACCTTCCCCCTCAGCCTGCCCGGCGTCATAGCGGGGAGCATCCTCGTGTTCATCCCGTCGGCGGGCGAGTTCGTGATACCGAACCTGCTCGGCGGGGCGAGGACGGTGATGGTCGGCAACCTCATACAGCAGCAGTTCTTGCAGGCCCGCGACTGGGCCTTCGGGAGTGCGCTCGCGGTGATGCTCGCCGTCTTGCTGGTCGGGGCCATCATGTTCTACGTCCGCAGGGTCGGGGCTGACAAGCTGGAGGAGGTGTAGACGATGGGTGGAGCCAAAGGTGGACCCGTCTATCGTGGTGTCCAGAAGGTTCCCGACCGGGTCCTGCTCGTCTTCGCCGGCCTCGTCTACCTGTTCCTCTATGCCCCGATAATGGTCCTGATCATCTTCTCCTTCAACTCCACCAAGAACACCCAGGTGTGGACGGGGTTCTCGACGCAGTGGTACGGGGCGCTGATACGGGACGGTTCCGTCCTCAACGCGTTCAAGCTCTCCCTGACGGTGGGCCTAACCGCCACGGCCATAGCAACCGTGATAGGAACGTTTACGGCGCTCGCGCTCTCGCGCTACGAGTTCAGGGGCAAGACGTTCGCCGACTCGGCCATCTACGCAGCGACAGTGATGCCCGAGATAGTCGTCGGCGTCAGCCTGCTGGTCTTCTTCGTCGCCGCAACGATTCCTCTCGGCATCGTCACGATCGTCATCGCCCACGTGGCCTTCTGCATCTCATTCGTCACGATAGTGGTGCGGGCGAGGCTCTCGGGGATGGACCGCTCTGTCGAAGAAGCGGCACAGGATCTGGGCGCGAACCCAGTCCAGACATTCCTCAGGGTAACGCTTCCGCTCATCCTGCCAGGCGTCATGGCGGGAGCCCTTCTGGCGTTCACGCTCTCTTTCGACGACTTCGTCATAACCTTCTTCGTCGCAGGGGTCGGGTCGAGCACGCTGCCACTCAAGATCTACTCCATGATCAAGTTCGGCGTCAGCCCCGTGATAAACGCCCTTAGCACGGTGGTGATGGTCTCCACGATGATCCTGATCCTGGGCGGCGGCCGTATCCTGGCCCGCAGGCAGGGAAACGCTTCGTGACCCCCGCCATCCGTCCCCTGGAGGCGAAGGACTTCGACGCCTGGCTTCCGCTGTGGTACGGATACAATTCCTTCTACCGCAACGAGGTAGCAGCTGAGGTTACAGAGAACACGTTCCGGAGGCTGCACGAGAACACGGACGGCTTCTTCGGCCTGGTCGCCGAGCACGACGGGGGCCTCGTCGGGCTCGCGCACGCCATCTTCCATCCCTCGACGTGGACCATGAAAGGCTACTGCTATCTGGAGGACCTGTTCGTCGCCAGGTCCCACCGCGGCTCTGGCGTCGCCAGGGCCCTGATCGAAGGCGTATATACGGAAGCGGACCGCAGGGGCGCAGACAGCGTCTACTGGCACACCCAGTCCTACAACGCCCCTGCGAGGTCCCTCTACGACCAGGTAGCGCAATCTACCTCGTTCGTGGTCTACGAGAGATAGGCAACACGTGCGCGAATAACGGCGAGAAGGGCTCTTCGTACAGGCCGAAGAGGACTTCCCTTTCTCGCGGGATAAGGAGGGCAGGTGCACAGCGTAGGCGGTAGCAGGAATGCCGGATCTCCTGAGGTTTCGGAGCACGGCTTGAAGGAAAACGCGATCGGGTTCAGAGACGCCCTGATCATCGGCATAGCCTCGACGGCGCCGGCCTATTCGCTGGCGGCGGTTATAGGGCTGGTCGTCGTGGTCGTCGGCGTGCAGGCACCGGCCGTTCTTCTGGCCTCTTTCATACCGATGTTCTTCGTCGCAACCGCGTTCTACTACATGAACCGTGCCGACCAGGACTGTGGCACAACGTTCTCGTGGGTAACGAGGGCGATGGGACCGTACCTTGGTTGGATCGGGGGCTGGGCCATCTGCGTTACAGGTATCCTGGTCGTGGGCTCCCTGGCCGACGTGGCCGCCCGCTACACGTACATCTTTTTCGGCCTCGACGGGCTGGCCGGCTCCAAGGTGGCGATCACGCTCTTTGCCGTTGTCATCATCGCCGCGACGACCGCCCTCTGCGTTATCGGCACCGAGCTCTCGGCCCGCATCCAGGACGTTATGATCATCGCCCAGGTCGGCGCGCTCCTGCTCTTCGCCGTCGTGGCCCTGGTGAGGGTCTACGGGGGAACGGCGCCAGAAGGGTCGCTCGTCCCGAAGCTCTCCTGGTTCTCCCCCTTCGCGGTGGACACCCCGAGCGCCCTCATCGCCGGGCTCCTGATCGGGGTCTTTATCTACTGGGGCTGGGAGAGCTCGGTGAACCTCACCGAGGAGACGGAGAACAGCGAGTCAGCCCCCGGCCTCGCCGCCGTGGCAAGCACGGTGATCCTGCTCGTCACCTACCTGTCAGTGGCAGCCGCGGTGGTCGGCTTCGGCGGCGTCGGGACGGCGGAGAGGTTCGCCGACGACGACGCTATCCTAAGCACCCTGGCGACCGGGGTGCTCGGCTCGCCCTGGGACAAGCTGGTCGTCCTCGCGGTGCTTACCTCTGCGCTTGCCTCGACCCAGACCACCATCCTGCCGGCCTCGCGCACCGTGCTCTCGATGGCGCGCGCCAACGCGCTGCCCTCCGCCCTCGGCGCGACGCACCCGCGCTTCCTGACGCCCCACGTCTCCACCATCGTCGTCGGCGCGCTCGCCACGCTCTGGTACGTGCCGCTGAATTTCCTCTCGGAGAACTTCCTGTTCGACACGCTCTCGGCCCTCTCGCTCATGATCGCCTTCTACTACGCCCTCACGGGCTTCGCCTGCGCGATCTACTACCGCCACGAGCTGTTCAAGAGCGCCAAGAACTTCCTCTTTATCGGCCTGGCACCCGTGGTGGGTGCCCTGGTCCTCGCTTATCTGTTCTTCCGCTCCATAATCGACCTCGCCAGCCCGGATGCCTCCTACACCGGCGGGTCCTTTCTCGGCCTCGGGTTGCCGCTTGTTATCGGGCTGGGGTTCTTGCTGCTGGGCGTGATCCTGGAGATCATCTGGCGCCTCGGCGGCCACGGAAGCTTTTTCGGACGCCGGCCGGAGACCGTATCGCCGGAGATCGCCGCAGGCAGCGCCCGCGTGAAAGAGGCCGCCGGCGCCCCGCCGGAGGAGGACTAGAGGATGCCGGGATGCTTGATCCTCGGGTACGACGACACACCGTCAGCCCGCGCGGCGCTGGATGTCGCCATCGAGCAGGCGAAACGGTTCGACGAGCGGCTGGTGATCCTGTTCGCCTACGCCCCCCCGGGCCGCTCGGTGGGCGAGGAGTACAGCGAACACCGCAGGGTACTGGAAGAGTTCGGCTCGGTGGCAACGAGCAAGGCGGCGGACAAGGCAACCGCGGAGGGGGTCGATGTGGAGGTTCTCCTAGTCGCCGAGAGGCCCTCTATAGCCCTCGAGAACGCGGCCCGCGCGCGGGGTGCGCGGCTGATCGTGGTCGGAACCTACGGCGAAAGCCCCCTGAAGAGCGCAATCCTTGGCGCCACCCCGCACAAGCTCCTGCAGTTCTCCGAGACGCCCGTGCTCTGTGTTCCCGCAGGCCCGCGCTAAAGCCAGCCCGGGCCAGCGCTGTTGCACCGTTTTGGCGGCATTGTTACACTGAGCTTATACCTGTACTGTAATCACAAGGGAAAGTGAGAGGCAACGGGTTGCTAGGTGGGGCAAGTCGTACCTAGCGGGTCTGGAGGATCCGGGGGTGACCGACCTTCGCATGCGCATCCAGACCAATCAGGGAAGGGAGTGAGGACGTATGGCGGAGTCGATGGGGCGAGGCGACGCCCCGAGGGTAGATGGGGTCGAAAGACCGGGTGGAGATCTCAGGGACAAAGGTCTCCAGCACGACGCCGTGGGGCTTCTGGCCAGTGTGGTGTTGGGCGTCTCTTGTGTGGCTCCGGCCTATGCTTTGACCGCGACCCTCGGTCCCACGGTAAGCGAGGTTGGGCTGCAGATGCCGGCGGTCTTCCTGGCGGGTTTCGTACCGATGTTGCTCGTGGCGTACGCCTACCGTGAGCTCAACCATGTGGCACCGGACTGCGGGACCTCGTTCACCTGGACCGTGAAAGCGTTCGGCCCCCACATCGGGTGGATGTGCGGGTGGGGCTTCGTGCTGGCTACGGTCATCGTGCTCTCCAACCTTGTGGGCGTGGCGGTCACGTTCTTCTACTTGCTGCTCGGGCAGGTCTTTGGCAGCGAGGCTATCGGGACGCTGGGCGACAACGCGGTCGTCAACGTGTTGACCACCCTGGTCTTCGTGGCGGGCGCCACGGCGATTTCCTATCGTGGCATGGCGGCGACCAAAGGAATTCAGTACGTACTGGTGGGACTGCAGATGGTCGTCCTCGCCCTCTTCATAGTCCTGGCCTTCGGCGGGGCGATCGGCGGGGCTTCCGACTTTGCGATCGGCTTCTCCTGGGGTTGGCTCAACCCCTTCGCCATAGAATCCTTCGCGGCCTTCGCGGCCGGCCTGTCGCTCTCCATCTTCATATACTGGGGGTGGGACACCACCCTCACCGTCAACGAGGAGACTACCGGCAGCTCCAGCACGCCGGGAAGGGCCGCGCTGCTGACGATCCTAACGATCCTCGGCACGTACTTGCTGGTTGCCATCTCGGCCCAGATGTTCGCCGGCATCGGCAAGCAGGGCATTGGTCTGGGTAATCCCGACACGGCAGACAACGTCTTCGCCGTTCTGGCCGGGCCCGTGCTTGGCGCGTTCGCCGTCTTTCTCTTCCTCGCGGTGGTTGCGAGCGCCGCGTCTAGCTTGCAGACCACGTTCTTGCCAGCGGCGCGCACGATGCTCGCGATGTCTTTCTACAAGGCGGCGCCGGAGCGTTTCTCGCACGTGCATCCGCGGTTTCGGTCGCCGTCGTACGCGACGTTGTTCTCCGGCGTGGCCACGGCGATCTTCTACACCGTCATGACGTTCCTCAGCGAGGACGTCCTGATCGACACCATCTACGCGCTCGGGTTGATGATCTCCTTCTACTACTCGCTTACGGCGTTCGCGTGCGTGTGGTACTTCCGCGGGGAGTTGTTCACGAGCCCCAGAAATTTCCTGTTCCAGGGCCTATTCCCCGGCCTTGGCGGCGTGATGCTCACGCTCCTCTTCTTCAAGACGGCCGTCGACACCTTCGACCCGGCTTACGGCAGCGGCGGGGCCATCCTCGGGATGGGCACCGTCTTCGTCATCGGCGTGGGCCTGCTGCTCCTCGGCGTCGTACTGATGTTCGCCTGGCAGCGTCGGGCACCAGAGTTCTTCCGCGGGGAGACCCTCAGGCACGACACGGCTGTGCTCACGACAGAAGAGGATCTGTTGGAAGATCGCGACCCGGAGGATGGTTGAGTTGGTCCGGCATCCCCTGGATCCCCTGACCGTCGAGGAGATCCGCAAGACGACGGCCATCCTGCGTCGCGACAGAGAGATGGGCACCAGATGGCGCTTCGCCTCCATCGAGCTGAAGGAGCCGTCCAAAGACACGGTGGCAGGTTATTCGCCTGGCGATCCTATCTCGCGCGAAGCGCGGGTGGTCTGCTGGAACCGTGAGGACGGTCAGGCTTACAAGGCGGTGGTCTCGCTAACCGAGGATGGCGTCGTGGTGTGGGAGCATCGTCCGGGCGAGCAGCCGAACATCACCGCCGACGAGTTCCACGAGTGCGACGTGGCTTTGCGCTCCGACCCAAGGGTCGTGCAGGTGCTCGCCGACCGCGGCATCACGGACCTCGACAAGGTGCTCTTCGACGTCTGGGCCTACGGGGGCTCGCTCATCGCAGACAGGTACAGGGGCCTGCGGGTCGGCTGGGCGGACATCTGGTATCGCGATCACGAGGACTCGAACCCATACGCCAACCCGGTGAACGGCCTCAAGCTCATCGTAGACCTGAACCGGATGGAGCTTCTGGAGATAGAGGACGCCTTCAGGATAGAGAAGCCGGACGTGATGGGCGAGTACCTGCCCAGGTACGTGCCGACGCCCCTGCGCGAGGAGCCGAGGCCGCTCGAGATCACCCAGCCCGAGGGGACCTCGTTCGTGCTCGATGGGAACGAGCTTCGGTGGCAGAAGTGGTCGCTGCGGGTGGGCTTCAACTACCGCGAGGGTCTGGTGCTCCACACCGTCGGCTACGAGGACGGCGGGCGCGTGCGGCCGGTGGCACACCGGATGTCGTTCGCGGAGATGGTCGTGCCCTACCGGGATCCCAGCCCCGAGCACTACAGGCGCACCGCGTTCGACGTGGGCGAGTGGGGCCTGGGGTACATGACCACTTCGCTGGAGCTCGGCTGCGATTGCCTCGGGGAGATCCGGTACCTCGACGCCGTGCTCAGCGACGCCGCGGGCGAGCCCTACACCATCAGGAACGCGGTCTGCATCCACGAGGAGGACGATGCCATCTTGTGGAAGCACGTGGACGACGTCGCCGGGGCCGAGGTCCGCAGAAGCCGGCGCCTCGTGGTCTCTTTCCACGCGACGGTGGCCAACTACGAGTACCTCGTCTACTGGCGTTTCTATCAGGACGGCAACATCGAGTGTGAGGTGAGGGCCACCGGGATCATGGTCACCACGTCGTTCGAAGAAGGCGAGCAGCCGCCCTACGGTGCCCTCGTCGACGAGCGCACCTACGCGCCCTACCACCAGCACTTCCTGGTGGCCAGGCTCGACCTGGACGTTGACGGAGGGGAGAACACCGTTTACATGTCCGAGTCGGAGGCCTTGCCGGTCGGACCGGACAACCCCCACGGGCTTGCGCTGGTCCAGCGCAACGTTCCCCTTCGCACCGAGGAGGAGGGCAAACAGGACTACGACTGGCAGACCCAGCGTTCCTGGAAGGTGGTCAACGAAGGCGCGAGAAACGGTCTTGGGACGCCAACCGCCTACAAGCTGGTTCCCGGTGGTTGTTTTCCCGCGATGCTCGACCCATCCTCGCCCGTACTCGGGCGGGCGGGCGTGATCGGGCACACCCTCTGGGTTACGCCGTTCCGAGAGGACGAGCGTTGGCCCTGCGGCGAGTTCGTCAACCAGAGCGAGGAAGACACGGGCCTAACGCGGTGGACCCGGCAGAACCGCCCCATCGAGAACACCGACGTGGTGCTGTGGTACGTGTTCGGCCTCCACCACATCACGCGCCCCGAAGAGTGGCCGGTAATGCCCGTGGACACCGTATCTTTCTGGCTCAAGCCAACCGGCTTCTTCGACCGAAACCCCGCGCTCGACGTTCCCCCGAGCAGGCATTGCCACGACCCGGTCGGGGATACCCCGTGATAGATCCACTCCAGCGCTGGGCCTCTGTTGGGGAGAAGCCGGATTACGCCGGTCCCCTGTCCTACGGCGGCGTCCCCTACACGCAGGATGCGGTCTCTCTCGAAGGCGCGGACGTGGCCATCGTGGGCGCCCCGATGGACGAGCTCGTCTCCGATCGGCCCGGGACGCGCTTCGCCCCGCGCGCCATCAGGGCGGCGAGCTGCCCGCCGGGGCCGCAGCTCGAGTCCGGTGTGGACGCGCTCACCCGCCTTCGTGTGGTCGACTACGGCGACGCGCCCATCCTGCCCGCTGACCCGGTTCGTTCGCACGCCGCCATAAAGGAGACGGTAGGGCAGGTACTGGCAGCAGGCGCAATCCCGGTGGTGCTGGGCGGCGACCATTCCATCACCGAGCCCGGGGTGCGCGCCTGCGTGGGGGCGCACGGCCCCGTTGGCCTCGTGCACTTCGACACGCACACCGACACCGGCCGCGAGGTCTTCGGCGCGGGGCTCTCGCACGGGACCATAATGCGCAGGCTCGTGGAGGAAGGGAGCGTGGATCCGGAACGCTACGTCCAGATCGGGCTGCGCGGCTACTGGCCCGGTGAAGAAGAGTTCACCTGGCAAAAGGACCGCGGCATCACGAGCCTCTTCATGCACGAGGTAAGAGACCTTGGGATAGAGGAGGTCACGGAACGCGCCATCGAGGTGGTCGGTTGGGGTCCGGTCTTTCTAACCGTTGACATCGACGTGCTTGATCCCGCCTTCGCGCCGGGCACGGGGACACCTGAGCCAGGAGGGATGACCACGGCAGAGCTGCTCCTGGCGGTGCGCGAGGTGGCGCGGCAGCTGGACGTGGTCGGGGCCGACATGGTAGAGGTGATACCGACGGGCGTGGGGTCCGCGGACGTCACCGCGCTCGCCGCGGATAGGATAGTGCGCGAGATACTCGGCGGCATCGCGCAGCATCGCAACGAAAAAGAAAGACAACAGAAGGAGGAAGCATGACCGAAACGCGGACGCTCCAGAACTTTGTTGGTGGCGAGCGGGTGGAGCCGGTTGACGGCGGCACCTACGACCTGCTGAACCCGGCCACGGGCGAGGTGTTCTCCCAGGCGCCGCTCTCCGGCGAGGAGGACGTCGACCGGGCCTACCGGGCGGCGGAGCGGGCCTTCGAGATCTGGCGCGAGACGACCCCTTCCGAGCGTCAGCTGGCCCTGCTCAGGATTGCCGACGCCATAGAAGAGCGGGCCGAGGAGATCGTGCGCGCCGAGTCCGAGAACACGGGCAAGCCCTTCGGGCTCACCATGGAAGAGGAGGTACCGGCGGGGGTAGATCAGATCCGGTTCTTCGCCGGAGCCGCTCGCGTCCTGGAGGGCAAGTCGGCGGGCGAGTACCTGGAGGGGTACACCTCCTTCATCCGGCGCGAGCCGATAGGCGTTATAGGCCAGGTAACCCCCTGGAACTACCCCATGATGATGGCCATCTGGAAGTTCGCCCCGGCCATCGCCGCCGGCAACACCATCGTTATAAAGCCATCGGACACCACCCCGATCTCGACGGTTATGATGGCCGAGATCGCCTCCGAGTTCCTACCGGAGGGCGTCTTCAACGTGGTGTGCGGCGACAGGGACACGGGCCGGGCGCTGGTCCAGCACCCGACGCCCCAGATGGTGGCCATAACGGGCTCCGTCAGGGCTGGGATGCAGGTCGCCGAAGCGGCTTCCTACGACCTCAAGCGCGTGCACCTCGAGCTCGGCGGCAAGGCCCCAATAATCAGCTTCGACGACGCCGACATCGAGGAGGCCGCCGAGGCCATCGCCGGGGCCGGTTACTTCAACGCCGGTCAGGACTGCACCGCCGCCACGAGGGTACTTGCGGCCCCCCGCATCTACGACGACTTCGTGGACGCCATCACCGAGCAGGCGAAGAACACAAGGACGGGCGATCCAAACGACGAGGACACCGACTACGGCCCCCTGAACAACTCCAACCAGCTCGCACACGTCTCCGGCATGGTGGAGAGGCTCCCCGACCACGCCGAGGTAACCGTCGGCGGTGAGCGCTTTGGGGACAGGGGCTACTTCTACTCCCCAACGGTTGTCTCCGGCCTCGAGCAGGACGACGAGGCCTCCCAGAACGAGATCTTCGGCCCCGTCATCACGGTCCAGCACTTCTCAGAGGAGGACGAAGCCGTCCGCTGGGCCAACGGCGTCAAGTACGGCCTCGCCTCCAGCGTGTTCACCAGAGACCACGGCCGCGCCATGCGGGTCAGCCGCAGGCTGGATTTCGGGTGCGTCTGGATCAACACGCACATCCCGCTCGTGGCCGAGATGCCGCACGGCGGCTTCAAGCACTCCGGCTACGGCAAGGACCTCTCCATGTACGGCCTGGAGGACTACACCCGCATCAAGCACGTGATGAGCAACATAGGGGCATAAGGAAGGTATCAGGCTACAGGCATCAGGCAATGGGCATCAGGTGTTTTCCGGCAGCCTGTAACCCGTTGCCTGATGCCTGCTTTTTCGGAGTGGCTTATCCTCTTCCAGCACCGTCATAGATAGGGACGAGCCCATGACGACCTGCGGAGAAGCATTGGTCGGGCTGCTGGAGGCCTACGGCATCGACACCGTGTTCGGCATCCCCGGCGTGCACACTGTGGAGCTCTACCGCGGCCTGCCGGACACACGCCTGCGCCACGTCACACCGCGCCATGAGCAGGGCGCGGGCTTTATGGCCGACGGTTACGCGAGGGTCTGTGGCCGGCCGGCGGCCTGCTTTGTCATCACCGGCCCCGGCCTGACCAACATAGCAACGGCACTGGGGCAGGCCTACGCGGACTCGGTCCCGCTGCTGGTGATCTCCAGCGTGAACAACAGGCACGAACTGGGCCTGGG
>DASUPX010000126.1:0-4500 GCA_036280905.1 Rubrobacter sp.
TGTGTAGCATGCGCGCCAGCTCCCTCGCGGCCGCAAGCCCACCAAACCCGCCGCCGACGATGAGGATCTTCGTGGGGGACCCGGCGTAGCTACCCTCTAGCGGGGTGTAGCGGCGCAACCGCCTGTAGGCAGCCCACGCCGATCCAAGGATCAGACCACCCAACGCCAGTTTGCTCTTCATCCCATCCTCGCTTCGCTAGGGGCTCGGGCCTACGCCCTTCGATTGTCGGCAACGTTTCGAGCCTACGGCTCTCGCTTTCGGCTTTTCTGTTCACGTTCTACATGCTACCTGAGGCTACTAGTACGAGCCATATTGTGGTCCACAAGAGGAGGAACGCGGCCCACAGAGGCTTGTGTTCGCTGGAGAAGTATCGTTCGGCGGCTATGGTTGGAACGCATCCGGCGTAGAAGAGGGCAACCAGCAAGGGGGTTACGCCGGGGGTGGTTACGGAGGCGAAAGGCAGGGCGGAGGCGGCCTGGGCCACGTGGATGAGGATGGTTACCAGGAAACCGTTACAGGCGTTGAGTGGGTAGGCCAGCAGGGGGAGGATGTTGCCGGCCAGGGAGCCTAGCAGGCCGAGGATGAGGATAGGGCCAGAGAGGGGTACAGCCACGAGGTTTGTTAGCACTCCTACGAGGGAGACCTGGTCGAAGGTGGCCGCGACTATGGGTGAGGTGGCTATCTGGGCGGCCAGGGAGACGGCGATAAGGTTCGAGAGCCCGCGGGGTGGCATGGTAAAGGGTCGTAGCAGGGTCTTTTCGAGCAGGGACTTCAGCGGGGAAGTTAGGAGGAGTATCCCGAAAACGGCGGCCACGGAGAGCTGGAAGCCCGTGTTGTAGACGAGCTGGGGATTGTAGGACAGCACGAGGGCTAGCATGGTGGTCATGAAATGGAGGGCCGAGACCTGGCGCCCGAGGAGCGGCGCCGCAAGGACGAAGGTGGCCACGACGCCGGCCCTTATCGCCGAGGGAGGGGCGCCCGCGATCAGTATGTACGGCCAGACGAGGCCGATGGTTACTCCGGCACGTACGGGGGCCGGGATGGCGAAGAGCCGCAGGGCGTAGTAGATGACGGCGGCCAGGATGGCGACATGCTGGCCGGAGATGGCGAGGACGTGGGTTACGCCGCTCTTCTGAAAGGCCGTCTCCAGGTCTTCCGGCATCAGCGATCGGTCGCCGAGAACCATTCCGCGCACCACAGCAGCCTCCCGCGGCCTGAGACCGTACCCGAGTGCCACGTCGGTGCGGCGGTGTATCCGGCCGATCCAACCCCGCCCCTCCCCCACCGGCCTTATGCTGGTGGCCTCGACCAGACCGCTGATCCGTTTCGTGGCGAGGTATCTCCCGTAGTCGAAGCCGTCCTTTCCGACCTGGGGGCGGGATATCTCACCTTCTACCAGCACCCTGTCTCCTACGCCGACGCTCAGGTCGCCGGCGAAGAGCTCGACGCCACCACCGCGCAGAATCTCCCGGTTGTGGTACCAGAGGTGATCCACCCTGAAATCCGCCATGTAGCCGAAGCTGCTCGGCACCGGTGGCGAGGATAGGCGTCCTACCATGACCACCTCCCCCGGCTCCATGGCGGCCAGCTCCGCGAGCGGGTCCTCGGTTGCGGCGTGAACGAGCGCTATCGTGACGCCCACCACCACGAACAGGGGCCCGAGAACGGCCATCAACCTCCACTCGGTGGTTACGAGGTCTCGCCTCAAAAGGGACGCGACCGCGACGAGCAGCGAGACAACGACGAGCACGGGGGCGAGAGGTGGAGCGACCGTGCCAACGGCGATCCCGGCGGACAGCACGACGGCCCACAGATCGAGCCGTACGGGGGGGCTGAGATCCAGGTCCGGGCCATCTCTCGCCCTATACGGTGGCAAAGGGCTCTATCTTCTCCAGCGTCGTCGGTCCGATGCCGGGGATCTCCTCGAGCTGATCGACGGAGCTAAAACCCCCGTTGCTTTGCCGGTACTCGATGATGCTCTGCGCGGTCGAGGGTCCGACCTCGGGCAGCTCGTCAAGCTCCTCCACGTCAGCGGTGTTTATGTCCACCTTCAGCGAGCCCTGCGACTCGTCCTCGACCCGCTCCAGGGAGGCGGTATAGACGACCGTCGGCGTCCCCTCAGAGAGCCGCGCCGTGTAGAACGCGCCCCCGAGCAGCACCATCACGACCATGACCGCCACGGCCAGCCTCGGCCCGTAGCGCCCGAGAGCGTTGGGGGGCAACCTTCGTCTGGCCCCAGCACCGCGCGTCGCCGTCTCGAAAAGTTCGTCCCTCACATGGTGGGTAATCGGGCCTGGTGTTCGAAACCTTTAGCGTGGGCCCGGCATGCGGTGGGATGTCGTTACGGGGTGCGTCACAGATCGCTTAGCTTGCTGGTGCGGAACCTGTCGAGGACGTGTTGCATGGCATCAGGTTGGATCGTAATGTCGCCTTCGAACGGGAAGTTCAGGGCACCGACCGTGAACAGGACGAGGGCGAGTACCAGGGCCAGAGATCCGACCATAAGCAGGTGGATGATGGTGCTATCCAGGCCGAAGAGGTAGGTAAAGCCCACCGTGATAACACCCCCAGTTATGAGGACCACCCACAGGATGCCGGGCAGACCGTTCTCGGCTTCTAGCAGCCGGTCTCGCCTGGCGTCGGCGAGGTCGCGCATGCGCTCCAGGCTCTGCTCGTAGATTACCTGCTGTCCTGGTGTGGACGGGTCCACCTTCTGCAGGTTGGCCCTGATGTCGTCTAGCAGGGCCCACGCCTCCGGGCTGGACTTGCCGAATTGCATGAGCGGCCACTCATCCTCCACCACGGCGCGGGCGTACTCGCGGCATAGCTCCTGAACCCGCTGGCCATCCTCGGCGGGCAGCCTATCGGCGATCCAGAAGATCTCGGCCAGCGCGCTCGCCTCCGTGTCGGCGCTGATCCTGGCCGCCTCCCAATCTTCCCACACGGCGACCAGCATCAGGCCGAGGAGCACCGCGTAGGTCACCCCGAGGACCGCGTAGATGAAGCCAGCGACGTCGTTGTGCTGCCGGCGCACGTCGGTTGGCACGAACCGCTGTACGAGGATCAGGCCTCCGACGGCGACGGCCATGGCCACACATATGGAAAGCAACCCGACGGGTACAGTCATGGCGCGCTACCCTCCTACGGTTCGAGATTCCCGGGCTGGTCAAGATACAACCTGGTCGGTCCGGAAGCAAACCCTTCGGGGGCACGGCACAACGGTGGATGGGATGACTGGGGCTACTGCGTGGGGGTGGAGCCGAGGGGGATCGAACCCCTGACCTCCGCGCTGCCAGCGCGGCGCTCTCCCAGCTGAGCTACGGCCCCGTAAAAAGCGCTCAGAGTATATGCAGCATGGCCTGGGGTGTCAACGTGGGCTACTGCTGCCAGTGCTCCTGGGGGGCGCTGCGCCAGAGGGATTCGAGGCGGTAGTAGTCGCGGGCTTCGTCGGTAAAGATGTGCACGACCACGTCGATGAAGTCGAGGCTGATCCAGGCCGTACCCTCGTCGAGGCGCTTGGTGCGCGGGCGGTGGCCCTTCTCGATCATGCGCTCTATGACCTCCTGGGCGATGCGCCGCGTCTGGCGCTCGGTTTCGGCGCTGGCTATCACGAAGTAGTCGGCGTAGGAGACGAGCCCCTTGAGGTCGATAAGGACCACATCCCTCGCGAACATCTCACTCGCCGCATCGGCGGCCGTCGCGGCCATCTCGTACGTCAGCGCCTCGCCCTCGGTGGCGAACTTGGTCTCTCTTGCGACCGACTCGTCGCGACTCAACGGATCTCCTCCCTCAAAAGCCCTCCTTCTGCACGTTTTCCGTCGCCCTCATACAACCTCCTGCTCTCGATGATCCTGTGCACCCCGTCGGGTACGAGATACCTGATGCTCTTGCCCTGCAACATCCTGCGCCTTATACCGGTGGCCGAGATGTCTACCCTCGTACACTCGACCGGGAAGATCCTGTCGAAGTTCCTCAGGGCGGCCTCGAGGTGGTCTAACCTGGAAAGGTCGTACCCCGGTCGCGTGGCGGCTACCATGACTATCTGCTCGAGCAGCCGGTCCGGCTCCCTCCACTCGAGGAGGTTCGACACCTCGTCTGCGCCGGTTATGAAGAACCACTCGTCGTCGGGCGAACGCTCCCTGAAAATGCCAACGGTCTCCACGCTGTGCATGGCGCGTCCGGAGTCGATCTCGACCCTGTCCACGCTGAACCTCTCGTTGCCCTCGACGGCGGCTTCGACCATGGCGAACCTCTCCTCGGCCGTGGCCCTGACGCTGGAGGCTTCCTTGTGGGGCGGGATGCCACCAGGCACGAATATCACCCTGGCGAGGTCCAGCTCGGCCATCACCTGCTCGGCGATGATCATGTGCCCCAGATGAACGGGGTCGAAGGTTCCGCCGAAGATGCCTATCTTCAAGTCCACCTCACTGGAAGTCGAACACCGTCTCGCCTATCCTGACCTCGTCGCCCGACTCGGCGCCGGCCCGCCGAAGGGCGCC
>DASUPX010000127.1:0-4020 GCA_036280905.1 Rubrobacter sp.
CCAGATAGCTAGCAAACTCTTCATAAGCCCCCGTACCGTAAACGCCCACCTCGGCTCCATCTACCACAAGATAGGCTCTTCCACCCGCGCCCAGGCAGCCCGATTCGCAGCAGAGCAAGGCCTTCTCTGAGGATAGGCTACGGGCCCCGGGAGGAAAGAAACGTCTATTGCTCTTCCTCGTTGCGTGCCATGTCGCCGCAGAACCGTCCCGCTAGAGCACCGTTTGCTCCCCATCTTCGTCATCCTTCCGCAAGAGATAGCCTTCCACGAAGATATCTATGCGGCGCTTGAGGGGCTCGAACATCGCCGCCATCACCATGGCGGTTGCGAAGTAGGCTAGCCTGGAGTCTTCCACGTGCGTGAACGTGAGCAGCACGTGTTGCGCTATCACGAGCGTGATCTCGAAGACGCCGGCCAGGATCGCCGTAAGCGCAGCGTAGACGAGGGCCTGGTTGACGATCAGGTCGATGTCGTGGAGGCGGTACCTCAGGATGGCTATACCGAGGGCCACGGGCAGGCCCGCCAGGCCGGTCACGGTAACGACGAAGCCAACATCCCAGCGCAACCACCTCGCGTCTACGGCGTCGGAGACCACCCATGAGATGAGCGCGCCAACGGCGAGCACGGAGGCGGAATAGGCGAACCACTTTATCTGCAACCTCTCCACGCCATCTGCCCTGTACAACCTGACCAGCACCGAGGCCGCCGCCGCGAGCGTGAGGGCGAACACGAACACCTCGACGGCGTTGTGGAGGTCCGGGGCCCCCTCGATACCGAGGGGGTTGCTGATGAGGCTGAGGCTGTCTATGTGGCCTGGTGAGAAGGCGGTCGTGACGGTCCCGAACACCACGACCACGACGACCGTCCACGCGAAGTAGCGCCAGCGGGCCGTCGGCAGCCGGCCGTCGGGAAAGAGTAGCCCGAGAAACGCGAAGAGGCCCGAGTGCACGACCCACAACCAGGTGACTATCCAGGCAGCGGCCTCGCCCCCGGGCAACGACCACGGACCCGCCACCATCGCGTAGACGGCGTACTCGCCGCAGAACAGCAGCACCGCCGCGACGAGGCCGAGGGCGCAGAAGAGCCAACCTATGGGGTTGCGGGAGGGGAAGCGGTGGGCGATCACCGCGCCTACCGTCGAGAAGCCGACCGCGATCACGGTGTCCTCGACCCACTCCTCGAAGACGGGAACGCCGAGGTATATCCGGTTGGCGGCTAGTAGAAGCAGCCCCGCGCCCGCGAGCGCCAGGGAGAGGACGCACACCGCACGAGCGAGCAAAGCGGCGGCTCGGAGGCTCATCCTGGCGTTTTCGTGTCCGGGTGGGCCGAGCGTCTGCTTTCTCTTCATTCCGGTCCCCCGTCCCGCTACCGTCGCGCTCATCGTCTCCTCCACCACCGCTTTTCTTCCAACTACAGCATCGCCGCTCGGTGAGACGCCGGCATCGTCAGGGGTACCTATTTGGGGTACCTATTCTGGTTACCTATTTGGGGCGCCTGGTCCGTACCATGGCCGCCTGGCTATAATTTCATGATGATGCGCGGTCCTGTCACGGGAAAGATGCCCGGTGGGCTTACGGACGTGCCTCTGCCTCTCGTCGGAAACACAGGCGGAGGCTCCGGCCACGTGAACGAAGCGACGATGCCTGAAGAGACGGACCCGATGGTCGACCCGCCAATGCGTCCCTCATGACCTCCGAACCCGGACGCAGGCAGACAAACCTACCGCTCGAGCTTTCAAGCTTCATAGGGCGGGAAAAGGAGATTGCAGGGGCCAGGAAAATGCTGGAGGAGGGCCGGCTCTTGACCCTGACCGGGCCGGGCGGCGCGGGCAAGACACGCTTGGCTCTCGCGATAGCGTCGGAGACCGCTGGGGCCTTCGAGGATGGGGTCTGGCTCGTGGAACTGGCGCCGCTTTCAGACCCGGAGCTCGTCCCCCAGGCCGTCGCCTCTGTTGTGGGGGTGCGGGAGTCGCCCGGCAAGGCCCTCGCGGACACGCTCGCCGAGCACCTCGGGACGCGCGATCTGCTCCTGCTCCTGGACAACTGCGAGCATCTCGCGGATGCCTGCGTCTCGCTCGCGGACCGCTTGCTGCGCCGTTGTCCGAACCTGCGCATCCTGGCCACGAGCCGTGAGGCTCTTGGTATCGCCGGCGAGTCACTTTTCGACGTTCCACCGCTCTCCCTACCAGACCCCCACCGAGGCCCGACGGCGGGAAGTCTGCCGGAGTATGAGGCGGTGAGGCTGTTCGTGGAGCGGGCGAGGGCGGTCAGGCCGGGCTTCGCGCTCACCGAAGAGAACTCCCTGGCCATAGCCCACGTCTGCTACCGCCTGGACGGCATACCCCTTGCCCTGGAGCTTGCCGCCGCGAGGGCGAAAGTGCTGTCGGTAGAGCAGATCTCCGAGAGGCTCGACGACTCCTTCGCCCTGCTTACCGGCGGCGGCCGGACGAGGATACCCCATCACAAGACCCTCCGGGCGGCGATGGACTGGAGCTACGACCTGCTAACCGGTCAGGAGCAAACCTTTCTCGCACGCCTCTCCGTATTCGCCGGCGGTTTCGCGCTCGAAGCCGCCGAAGCGGTCGGTACGGGAGAGGACATCGACAGATACGAGGCACTGGATCTGCTGGCGTCCCTGGTAGACAGATCGCTGGTGCTCGTTGCCGAACACGACGGCGAAGCGCGTTACAGGCTTCTGGAGACGGTGCGCCAGTACGGACGTGGAAAACTGGAGGGGTTGGGCGAGGCCGATCAGACCCTGCGACGACACGCCGGGTTCTATCTGGCGCTGGCCGAGAGCGTCGACCTGATGTCGAGGGAGCAGGCGGTGTGGCTGGAGCGCCTGGAGATCGAACACGACAACTTCAGAGCCGCGCTCGTCCTGTCGCTCGGAGAAGATGCGGCATCCAAGGAAGACGTCAGATCGGGATTGCGACTGGCGGTCGCGTTGTGGCCTTTCTGGTACACGCGTGGGTACCTGAGCGAGGGCCGTGGGTGGCTTGAGAGCGCCGTCGCGCGGGGCGGTTCCGAAGACTCATCCGCGAAGGCTGCGGCCCTGAACGGCGCCGGCTATATAACCCTCTTTCAGGGGGATTACGGGGCAGCCAGAGCGCTCCTGGAACAGAGCCTGGCCCTCTACCGGGAGCTCGGGGACGACGAAGGCGTCGCGTCTTCGCTCATCTACCTCGGGTTCGTGGCGGTCTTGAGCCTGCAAGACCTCGAAACTGTTCCAACCCTTGAGGAAGAGGCCGTTGGGCTCAGGCCGCGGCTGGCAGACCCACTGGTGTTGGCCAACCTGCACCTGTTGTCGGGGCTGGTCGCCCTGAACGAGGGCGACCTGGAGCGGGCGGTAGTCCTGCACCGGGAGAGCCTGGCGATGTTCAGGGATATACACGACGCGCGGGGGATGGGGCACTGCTTCAACAACCTCGGGTTCCTGGCGCTGCTCCAGGACAACCACGAGGAAGCGGCGGCTTTGCTGCGGGAAAACCTGCGTCTGGCACGCCAGTCAGGCTACAAACTGGCTATCCAGTACTCGTTTCTGGGGCTCGGTTTCGTGGCCGACTCGTGGGATGACCCGCTCCGCGCGGCGCGCTTGTGGGGAGCAACAGAGACCATGGAGGAAACGTTCGGCATAGAGATCACCCCCATCGCCCGCTCCGCGATGAACTTCGAGGCCCGCGTGAGCCTGGCGCGCTCGAACGCGGGCGAGACGGCCTTCGAAACAGCCCGGTCAGAAGGACGCGCCATGTCCCCGGAACAGGCTATCGAGTACGCCCTCCAGGAACCAGAGCCGCCCGAGAGCGTCGAGCCCTCTCCCGCCTACCCCCTCGGCCTGAGCGCCCGCGAGGTCGAGGTGCTCAAACTCGCCGCAGAAGGACTCACAAACGCCCAGATAGCTAGCAAACTCTTCATAAGCCCCCGTACCGTAAACGCCCACCTCGGCTCCATCTACCACAAGATAGGCTCTTCCACCCGCGCCCAGGCAGCCCGATTCGCAGCAGAGCAAGGCCTTCTCTGA
>DASUPX010000128.1:0-2752 GCA_036280905.1 Rubrobacter sp.
GGATCTCGGGGGCTGGTCTCGGATCTTCCGGCCACCGGCATAGAGTCCATTGCGAGTTGTCGCTCCTGCCCGACGCTGGCATAACGGATCAGATCGCGGTGGGAGGTGCCCATCCCGTCACCGACAAAGATGATGACGTTCTTGGCCTGCCCCCCCATCGGCTCCGCTGACTGCGCTCCGGCCGACCCAGCCAGAGCCAGAACTGTTATCAACGCACACAACAACACGGCGACCCGCTTCACCCTCACCACACCAGGCACAGAATCCCTTTCGATAGTCCCCCTGCACCCGCCAGTATGGGACGCGCCAAAGTCCGGCGCAAGGCGTAACCTGGCGCGCCCTGCGGCACACCCCGCCCGGACGCTCGTAACCGGACGTGCTCTGGCCTTGTTACAGTACCTTGATCCGGCAGCGCGCCCTTGACGCGGCCAGCCGGCAACGATCTCGTGGGAGACCCACGTGCGATTCCCGAAGCAAATACCTATCCCTCAGCTTGAGGTTCGGCGCATCCGTGGCCCTGCGGGCCCCTACCCTCCGGATCACAGAGGATGAGAGAATGGTAGCTGTTGTAACTGCGAATCCGACCGGGAGGAGAAGATGGGTAGGTCCAGGAATACAGGTACAGAGCATACAGGTACAGAGCGAATCCGAATATTCATCGGGATCGCCACGGCGTTGTGGCTCCTGGCGGCGGTGGCCGCCGTGGTCGATCGCGACGCGCTTATGGCCGTATCCTGGTCTTGTCTGGCGGTGTTCGGGGGGCTGGTGTCCAGTGGGGCAGCCCACAGGTCGCAGGGCCTAGGCTACCTTTCAATTGCCCTGGTGGTGGTCGGCGTGGCCATCTCCATAGGCGTCTTCATGGTCGATTAGTAGTGTCCTAGAAGCCCGTTCGCGAATACATCAACGCGGAGAGGTCCGGGGGCACACTCTGACCCCGGACCTCTCCGCTCCTTGTCTGTCCCTGCTAGCGGTTCACGTTGCCCGCGTCGTCGTGAACGATGGCCGTCCCCGTTCCGGCGTTCACGTTGCCAGCGTCGTCGTGGACCGGGGCATACCCGGGAGCCAGACCCCTGTTCACCTGTCCAGCGTCGTCGTGAACGATCGCAGTACCCGCTCCTGCGGCGGGGACCGTTTCTCTCGTCTCGACCCCGCCGGAGCCAAGGGGGCCAGCCCACATCACCAGCGCCATGAACCCGGCTATCGCCAGCACGGCCACGAGGGCCAGCAGCCCGTTGAGCCTGCCCTGTGGGGGTATCGTGTTCGCTCCTTGTATCGCGCCACCTGTTTGCATCTCTGCTCCTCCTTCCCAATGGTCCGCGTGGACACCGGGATCCCTTCTTCCCGGCCGTCCGACAAGGGTGCCTGTCCTCATCACCCCCGTTCTCCTTTCTCCCGCCTTTACATCTGACACCAATGTACCGGCCGACCGTCTCCCAGCCGTTACGAAAAACGTTACGAAAAAGTGATTTCTAAAATTTCGTAACGTTTTTCTGAAGTTGCGGTGGAGCGGCCTCATCCAGCCTGACGCAAGGCGAATCTAGAGCTGCGAGGAGCAGAGAAATGGCCCCGTGCGGTTCACGGGGCCCGTTCTTGACTTACCTGAAACTTGCGGACTGGAGGCTACAACACCTTGATCCGGCGGCGCACCCTAGTCGCGGCCAGGGAGGCAGCGATCTCGTCGAAAGCGTGGGCGGGGGCCGAGTCGGGGTCGAAGAGGGAGCGGCCTGGTTCCCCAGAGGCGTCGGGCAGGATCGGGATGCGGCCCATGACCTCCGAGCCGAGCTCCCCTGCCACCCGGTCGCCACCGTCACCCCCGAAGATCCTGAGCTCCTTGCCACAGTCTGGGCACTCGGCGTAGCCCATGTTCTCGACCACGCCAGCCACCTTGAGGTGGGCCTGCACGGCCATCTTGCCGGCCTTGACCGCCACGCGCGCAGCGTCGGCCTGCGGGGTCGTTACCACGAGCGCCTCGGCCTTGGGGATCATCTGCGCCACCGTCAGGGCCACGTCGCCCGTGCCTGGCGGCATATCCACGATTATGAAGTCTGGCTCGTCCCAGTACACGTCGCGCATCAGCTGGGTAAGTGCCTTGTTCACGATCGGAGCGCGCCAGATGATAGCCTGGCCCTCGTTCACGAAGTTGCCCATGGAGATAAACTTCAGCCCCTGGTCGGACTCGATTGGGAAAATGACGCCGTCGACCACGTTTGGTTTGCCCAGCGACCCGAGCATCACGGGAATAGAGGAGCCGTGCACGTCGGCGTCGAGGATCTCCACGGAGTGCCCGGCCCGGTCGAGCGCGGCGGCCAGGTTCACGGCGACGGTGCTCTTGCCCACGCCGCCCTTGCCGCTCACGACCGCGATGATGCGGGTCTTCGACTCGTCCCGGAAGGCCGGGGCCAGCTCGGAGGGGCCACCGTGCAGGGAGGTGAGCAGGTTCTGGCGATCGTCGTCGGTCATGACGCCGAAGTCGACCTCGACGCTTCCGACGCCCTCGATCATTTGCAGACGGTCCTTGATATCCGTGATGATCCTGTGCTTCATCGGGCAGCCCGCAGTGGTGAGGGCGACGCCGACAGTAACCCCCGGGCCCTCTATCTTGATGCTCCGGATCATGTTGAGCGACACGAGGTCGCGCCCGATCTCCGGGTCCCTCACATCCCTGAGCGCCTCGCGAATACCGGCCTCCGAGAACCCGTCGGCGGGTTCCTCCTCCCGCGGCGTGCGGTCCACCAGTTCCTCGGCGGTCTCG
>DASUPX010000129.1:0-9289 GCA_036280905.1 Rubrobacter sp.
AAGAGCAGGTAGAGAACGGCGAGTACCCCACCGGTGCGCTCGGGCAACAGGTGGGCGCGCGGCACCCGGTAGGGGATGCGGGCGTTGCGGATTTTGGCCCTGGCTCGCACCAACCGCTTCGCCATCGTCTGTTCAGAGACGAGGAACGCGCGGGCGATCTCCGGGGTGGTGAGGCCCGCGAGGGTCCTCAGGGTGAGGGCGACCCTGGCCTCCAAGGACAGCGCGGGGTGGCAGCAGGTGAAGATCAGACGCAGCCGATCGTCGTGGACACCGCTACCCTCGGTCACGTCGCTGCCGGTTTCGTCCGGGCCGGATAACGTAGCCACCTCCCTGAGCCTGGCTGACCCGCTCGCCCTGCGCCGCAGGACGTCGCGGGCCCGGTTGCGGGCCGTCGTGGTGAGCCATGCCCCGGGTCGGCGCGGAACGCCGTCGCGCGGCCAGGTCTCAAGCGCCCGTGCGAAGGCCTCCTGGGCACATTCTTCTGCCAGGTCCCAGTCGCCGGTGGTACGGATCAAGGTCGCCACGATCCGCCCCCATTCCTCACGATGGGCCCGGGCGACGGCCCGTTCGACGTTCGGACTCACCCCTCCCAGAACGGCCTGACCTCGATCATCCCGTACCTCGCCATGGGGTGCCTGGAGGCGACCTCGACTGCCTCGTCCAGGTCCTCGCACTCGACCAGGTCGAAGCCTGCGATCTGCTCCCTGGTCTCGGCGAACGGGCCGTCGGAGAGTAGCACCCCTTCGTCGCGTACCCGCACGGTGGTGGCGTCGCTGGCGGGGCGCAGGCGGTCACCGACCTTGCGAACGCCCCGACCGTCCATCTCCTCGACCCAGGCCTCGGTCGCGGCACCAAGGCCGTCCTCGGGAACCGCCTCGGCGGACGGGTCCTCGCAGATCAAGAGCATGTAGCGCATATCTCCTCCTCTATCGGGTCTCAACGCTAGTACGACGAACGAGGATGCTCCAGAAGGACAGGGCTCCTATTTTCATACCAGAAAGTCGGTCACGAAAGTATTTTTCTGCAGGGTTCGCCCGGTCAGTTCTGAGAAGTCTGTATACCACCCAAGTTTTTGCTCGGCGTAGGCTAGCATGGGATACTGCCCCGCGTGTCCTGTATTCCGAAGCGAGGATGCAAGGTGTTCGGCCAAGAGCGGAAGGGGAAAGCCCATGAGCGAAGCGTCGGGTTGGGCGGAGATGGAGCGCAGGATCGTACAGAGAAGCATCGAGGACGACGTCTTCAGGCAGAGGCTGCTCTCCGACCCGAAGGCCGCCGTGGAGCAGGAGCTTGGCACTCGGCTTCCCGAGGATGTGCGGGTGGTGGCCCTGGAGGAGACGGAACAGACCATCTACCTCGTGCTGCCCAACTCCTCGCCGCTCGGAGAAGACGGAGAGCTCTCCGACCAGGAGCTTGAGTCGGTGGCAGGAGGCTGGGACGCTGGCACCTCGGGGTTTACTTGCACCGTCGAGCAGACTCGTTGCGGGGTGGAATGCGCCTGAAAGAGGCCAGATAGCCGACCACGGAGTCGCTGCCTGGGGCGGCCGGATCGCTGAGTACGGCCACTCGGTGATGTTCTCGGCGCCGCTCGGAGCATACCAGAGCAAGTAACACTCCGCTAGAGAGCCGAGGCACCCTTCTCAGGGGCAGATCAGGTAAGAGTAGACGCCTCTACTGGAAATGGCGCATCGCCCTTTCATGACCTCGGATTACACCAGCGTGAGCGTACCCCGCTGGCCTGGCTATCGGGGTGTGGATCGGGAATCCCGGTAAGTACGGTTTGGGAGCTTCGGCATAGCTTCACAGCCGAGAATAGACGCAAAGGCGGTGGAGATGAATAGTCTCGAGCACATGCGCGATGCGGTCTTCTTCGAGGGACCGGAGCAAGGACGCAGGTTGAGCCGGTTCTGGATCCTGATCGTGCTGGCCTCCATCATTGCGGCAGCCGGCGTCGTCGCGGACTCGACGGCGACCGTGATAGGGGCCATGATCGTCGCGCCGCTGATGACCCCGATACTCGGCACCATGTTATCGGTCCTGATCGCCGACCGGGCGAACCTGACCCGCTCGCTCTTCCTCGTCGTCAGCGGGGCCGCGGTCGCCGTAGTCATCGGGTACCTGCTAGGACTGACCTCCGTAACCGGTGTCGTGGCCGAGACCAACTCGCAGGTCGCCGGGCGCGTCCACCCGCGCCTCATAGATCTGCTCGCGGCGCTGGCCACCGGTGCCGTGGGCTCCGTGGCCCTCGTTCGTCAGGACATCTCCGACACCCTGCCCGGTGTCGCCATCGCCATCTCGCTCGTGCCGCCCTTGAGCGTGGTCGGCCTCACCTTCGAGTCTGGCGCACCGGACCAGTCGCTGGGGGCGCTCCTGCTATTTCTGACAAACGTCGCCGCGATCCTCGGCAGCGGGACCGTGGTGATGGCGATATACGGGGTACACAGGCTGGCGGCCTCCCCCGATAGCCCCGGACAACGTACCGTCAACCGCCGCAACGCGGTCATTGCCATTGCCGCCATGATCGTGGCCGTCGTGGTTCCGCTAACCGCCACCTCGGTCAGTATTGCCCGCGACAGCCTGCGCGAGGCCAGGGTGTCGGATGCGGCCAGGGCGTTCGGCAAGGAGGTAGGCTGGTCCACGGCCGATATCACCACCCGCAAGGGCCGCGTCGTCGTCCTCATGGAAGGGCCGCTTCCGGTCCCCGATCCGGACCCACTAGAGTCGCAGCTGAAAGAGCGGGGCGTTGCCCCCTCCGAAGTACGAGTCGAGCTCGACCCCGTGCGTATCGTCACCTTCGACTGACCCGGCCGAGTCGGGCCGGCTGACGTTGATGGTAGGATCCTGAATCCAGGTCGTCCTCGACGATATGCGGGCGCACAACCTGGATACCACGAGCTCGGAGGAGTACACCGCTCCGGTGGGACGAAAGCTGTAAGAAGTTGCTGTACGCTCTTCGAAGCCAGGCCCCCGCCTCGCGCACGACCGGGACGACGGGCACGTTGTTGTCGCGCAGGGCCTTCAGGACCTCTCGCGCGTGGCTCTCCGGCCTGACGCTCGCGACCGGTCGCGTCACGTCCTCTAACCTGATGTGGCGTCCGAATGCTGGTTCTCGGTCCACCGGGTACCCTCGACTACCTGACTCTGCCAAGCATAACCTGTACTATCCTATGGAGCATGCAGGAAGTCTTCGCCATAAGTCTGTTCGTGCTCGTTCTGGTTCTCATAGCCTTCGAGCTTGCCCACCGCACGGTGCTGGCCCTCCTTGGGGCTGCGGTGCTGGTCGCCTTCGGCGTCGTAAGCCAGGAGCAGGCGGCGAGCGAGTTCGTGGACTGGAACACCATCGGGCTCCTCGCCGGAATGATGGTGATCGTTGCGATCCTGGAACGTACCGGCGTCTTCGAGTACCTTGCCATAAAGAGCGCCCAGTGGGGAAAGGCACGGCCAGGGCGTATCCTCATACTGCTGGCGCTCGTGACCGCGTTCCTCTCGGCCTTCCTGGACAATGTTACGACCGTTATCCTCATGGTCCCGGTGACGTTCCTGATCGCCGACGCCCTCGAGGCCTCCCCGATTCCGTTCCTGCTCACGCAGGTCATGGCGTCCAACGTTGGGGGGGCGTCCACCCTCATCGGTGACCCGCCGAACATCCTGATCGGGAGCGCCGCGGAGCTCACCTTCGCGGACTTCGTCGCAAATATGACCCCGGTAGTCCTGCTCACGTTGCCGGTGGTCCTGGGCATCCTCTACCTAATGTTCCGCAGGGACCTCGGGGGCGGCGATAACGCGGAGGATGTCATCGCCAACATGGACGCGGCGGGCAGCATCCGCGACGGGGTGCTGCTGCGCCGGTCCCTGATCATCCTCGCCCTCGTGATCGTGGCCTTCTTTCTGCACGGGGCGCTCCACCTCGAAGCAGCCACCATAGCCCTCTTCGGCGCGGCGGCCCTGCTGCTCTATTCAGGCCTGAACGTCGAGGAGGTCCTGCGAGACGTGGAGTGGCCCACGCTACTCTTCTTCGTCGGGCTATTCGTCCTCGTCGGGGGTCTGGAGGTAACCGGCTTCGTGGGGAGCATCGCCGAGGCACTGACCGGGGTCGGAGGGGGCAACTCCGTGACCACCGCTATCGTCGTTATCTGGGGCAGCGGCATCGCCTCGGGTATCGTGGACAATATTCCTTTCACGGCCACCATGATCCCGGTGATCCAGGATCTGGCCGAGGCGCAGAACCTCTCTGAACAGCAGGTCGAACCCCTGTGGTGGGCGCTCGCCCTTGGCGCCGACTTCGGCGGCAACCTGACGCTCATCGGCGCCTCGGCCAACGTGGTCGTGGCCGGTATGAGCGAACGCGCCGGGCAGAGGATCTCCTTTCTCAAGTTCATGCTCTACGGGATCCCCGTGACCCTGGCATCCCTGGCCGTGGCGACCCTCTACGTGGTCGTGAGGTACTACTAGCTCCCTCCGGGTGATCCTTCGACCGAGTCCTCTTCCAGCTTGCGCAGCGTAGCAGCCTCCCGAAGCAGCAGGCTGCGACGATCAAAGCCGCAACGAAAGAGGGCCCAGACACAAGACATCCTTCGCTACCCCGCTGAAGATGGCCGGGAGAACGGCCACGATGAGAAGGCTCGACTGGGTCTCCTCTACCCCGGCCAGGTCCCATCAGGGTCCGCTGCGAGGAAGGCGAGAATTCGCTCGTTGACCCGGTGGAAAGCCGCCCTCGAGGGTACGTGCTGGCAGCCTTCGAGGCGCTCGGTCAGGACGAGGTTGGGGAAGATCTCCTCCGCCCTCGGTAGAACCACCCGGGCAGGGAAGAAGGCGTCCTCCTCGGAGGCGAACACCGCAACCGGCCCCTCGAAGCCCTCTAGCTCTTCCTTCGTGGCGGTCCGCGGAAGCCCGGCGTCCAGCCGGAGGTGCCGGTAGACGGCCCCGAGCTGTCGGACGGCGGGCAAGAAGGCGGGCTCCTCGGGCTCTGTCAGCAGGGGCCTCGCGGCACGCAGGAGTCCCGCCCGCGTTGGCCGAAGGCGGTAGAGGAGCATAGGCAAGACCACCCTGGCGAGCATCGGCGGGACCGAGCCGGTAGCGATCGCAGAAGGGGAGACGAGCGCGGCCCTCGAGACGCGTTCCGGGGCGAGACCCATGACCCTGATGGCGAGGCCCGCCCCGTAGGAGAGTCCCACCAGCGGCGCGCGCTGCAACCCCAGGCCGTCCATGACATCCTCGACCCAGAGCGCATGACCATCCCCCTTCGGCGAGGGCCTCTCCTGTGCGCTCCTCCCCGGCTGGCCAACGATGTCGGGTGCATAGAGGCGGTGGCTCTCGGCCAGCGGCAAGAACCACCCGAGGCAGGTCGGGTTCAGGAAGTTCCCCCCGGGAAGGAACACCACCGGCGGGGCGTCCTCAGACCCGAGGGCGAGGACGTGGGTATCGCCGAAGCGCGTGCGGAGGGTCAGGCTCTCGTACCCTGTGCCCAGACCGGCCAGCGCCTCGTCGTAGAGCGCCTGGATCACGGCCCCGCCTTCGGGCGTCTTGTAGATAGACTCCGCCGTAGAGCACCTCCCATAACAAGGCTGACGCCCCGTTAGTGTCTCAGGCTCCATCGGCGACGTCCATCCTCGGCCAGGAGCACCTGCAGAGCAAATCCCCTCGCCTGTCGAGATGCTCTCCCGACAGCACGACGCGGATGGGGACATAGTAGAGGACGACGGCCTCCAGCGCGTAGTCGAGGGATCCACCAGGTAGAACACCCGCAGCGGCACCAGTAACCGGGACTCGTCTAGTCCCACGGACTGGTCGAGGTCAGATCCACACTCCCACGTGGGGCCAGAAAGCGGCGAACAGCACACCCGCTTTGGATGCCACAACTACCGGCTCCGCGCCTCGTACGCCCGCATTATTGTAGAGTTCGTTATGAAACAAGCCCAGCACGGTTTCTTCGGCCACCATGACACCATTGGCCTCGCAGGCGAAGAAATCGACCGTCCCGTGACGGGAGAACCGCTCCCCGCCTATACCGTTATCCACAGAGCCCCACCACTCGATGGACCCGGGGGTACGGTGGAGTGTCTGGGCACTGGGCCCAACCGGAGCGCCCGGACGAAGGACCCGCCAGGCTCGCTCGCCTGGGAGTCGGCGCTGCTCGAGACACACGTCGACGTGGTGGGTGACCTGGAGCTGCGCCTCGACGCCAGCGCCACCGCGGCCGATACCGCCTGGATCGCCCTGCTGCAAGACGTCGCCCCCGATGGCACCGTCACAGAGGTCACCGCCGGCTGGCTGCAGGCGAGTCTGCACGCGGTCGATGAGCAGGCCACCGCATCCGCCTGCTGCTGTGCAGCGACGACCAGCCCAGGGAGATACCCAACCATCATTGGCTTCCGACACGCGTCCGTGGGCACGAGCAGCCGCAATACCGTCTACTCCAGTTCGCGGCTACTCTTGCCGGTGATCTCGTCAGCCGCGCCCTAGCCGCCTCGTGGAAGCGGCGGTACGTCGCTTCGCTGTTTTCGGGACGCAGGGTCCGACCCTACGCCGCGTAGATCTTGACGCACGGCCGGGGGCCTGACTATGATGCTTCCCAGGTAAGGGGGAGTGGAGGGTTCGAGCGCAGGTGGGGGGAACGTCTTGGGTGGACAGGCGCTTGTCACTAGCCCGTTTGGGGTTGGGGCTGTGGTCACGATTCTTGTCGCCCTCACCTTCTGGCTGGACCGCAGGTTTCGGCTATTCTCCTTTCTGGGCACGGCGATCCTGGTCATTACCGGCGCCGCCCTCCTGGTCAACGCCCGCATCATCCCGCCTTCGGTACCCGTTGGGGATCAGCAGACGATAAATCCCTTCTACCTCTTCGCCAGCGACTACGCCGTGCCCCTGGCCATAGTCTTGCTGCTTGCGACCGCCGACCTGAGGAGCCTGCGCCTACTTGGTAGATCCGCCATCCTGGCCTGGGTACTGGCCGCCGTCGGGACTATTCTCGGCACGGCGGTGGCGGTGCTGCTTCTCTCGGGCACCATAGGGCCCGAGTCCTGGAAGCTCGGCGGGATGTACGCCGCCAGCTACATTGGGGGCGGCGTCAACTACACGGCTGTTGGTGAGGCGGTAGACGCCTCCGACACCCTGTTCGCCACGGGTGCCGCCGCAGACACCATCATGACCAACGTCTGGATGGTCGCGACGGCCCTGATCCCGGCGCTCTTCGTCCGGTTCTACGCTTCCATCTACGATCCGGGTAGGGTCGCCGAGGGGCTCGCCGAAGAAGAGGAAGGAACCTCCTCCGAGGCCTTCTGGCAGAAGAAGGAGGTCTCGATCTACGACCTCGCCTACCTCGCCGCCGTGGTCTTCACCGTGCTTGCCCTTGCCGAGCTGATCTCGACCGCGGTAACGAACCTGGTCGGCTTCGAGGTGCCGATAGAGCTGTGGTACACCACGCTTGCCCTCCTGGCCGCCTTCACGCCCGTGAACCGGCTGAACGGTGGGGAAGAGATAGGAAACTTCCTCCTGCACCTGTTCTTCGCCGTCCTCGGGGCCGGGACGGTTCTATCGACCCTGATCGGCCAGGGCCCAATCTTCTTCCTGTTCCTGGTCATCCTGGTGACTATCCACGCCCTTGTGGTGTTCGGGATCGGACGCTGGAGAAAGATCGAGATCGAGACGCTGTGCGTTGCCAGCCAGGCCACCGTCGGGGGACCTTCCACGGCGCTGGCACTCGCGATCTCCAAGAGATGGAGCGCCCTCGTCACGCCCGCGGTGCTCCTTGGCGTCCTTGGCTACGCTACGGGCAACTACATAGGGGTCGCAATGGCTTACCTGATACGGTCGTTCACAGGCTAGCAGGACGATCAGCCCACACAAAGAAACCAGGTAGCAGGCAACAGGAAACTATATAAAACCTGAAGCTTGAACTCCCCACACGAGTCATTCCCTCGAGTAAGCGGGAATCCACGCTCACACACGGCGCATCGCCATCCCCGCGCAACTACGGGATCGCGTGATCCTCAGCGGGCTCGCACGGAAGCTGGGATCATAAAGGGACGAAGCATGCTCGACCGTGAGGGCCAGACGTGGGATGCGCGATCTCTGGCGAAACTAGCTACGGGGTAGCCACGAAGTCCGCTATGCGGGCCCGCACAACTTCGCTGCCTGGCTCCGTCCATGCGCTCAGGTGCGTGCCGTCCTCGATGCGGATGATATCGGCGTGGGGAAGACTGGCCAGTGCGTTCTCACTGTGCTCGATAGGAACGTCGGCGTCGGCGGTGGCGTGGACTAGCAGCGTTCTGGTCTCTATGCTCGGGAGGTCCAGGTCTATGTTCGGAAACTGCCTGACGTCGTTCTCGAACCCCGCCCTGCGGTCGCCTACGATAGTGTCCATCAAGTCCAGGGCGAAACGGCGCCTGTCCGGGGCGTCCCAGATCTTCTCCACGAGTTCCCTGACCTGATCCCTGTCCAGATCTCCTTCTTCCGATACCAGCATCTTGACCACTGACCGTGGCGCGTGACGCACGAGCTCCCTCCCGAGCCACGTGCCGAAGCGGCCGAAAAGGAACTCTTCTTCTTTTGGATCTTCGAAGGTGTAAGGCTTGCTAACGGCTGCCACCGCCACGAGCGCAGACACCCGGTCGGGGTGCGCTGCAGCAAGGTGATACAACGAGGGACCGCCACCGGACCAGCAAGCGAGGGCGAAACGCTCTATCCCGAGCGAGTCCATCAGCGCCCCGGCCAGGTCCGCCTGAGCCCCGGGCGTAGCATTCGACCCGGAGAGTGGGGTGCCGAGGTAGCCGGGCCGCGATATAGCGATTATGCGGTGTCCGCGTTCGAGCAGAAAACGAGCCATAAGGGCACCCTGATCGAAGCCCCCGGGAGAACCGTGAATGAACAACACGGGCGACCCTCCACCCTCGTCGCTGTACTGGACCGGACCGTTGTCGGTGTCGACGATGGTGGCGTCAAATGGGTTCTGGAATGGCAACGAGTCTCCTCTTCGAATCGGATACGCGACGGTGGGTTAGTTCCAGGGTGTTCCTGACCCCACAACGCCGCGAACACATCACCGTAATCTCTGTATTGTACGGGGCATACCGGCGAGAGTTGAACGGGGCGCTCGGGGAGAACGCGCACCCAGGAGGAGGAAGGCGATGAGGAACCTGTCGGGAGCGAGACACCCCGCGACGAAGGCCGTATGGGCCGGGGAGGAAAGCTACCTCGTCGAGGGCGCCACCCAGGTGCCTATCGTCCAGAGTATACCGTTCGGCTACGATGATCTCGATGAGTGGACGCGCGTCGCGCTCGGTGAGCGTGAGGGCCA
>DASUPX010000130.1:0-3688 GCA_036280905.1 Rubrobacter sp.
GACCGCCGTGTCCCCGTGCAGGACTTCCACGTCGTCCACGTCCACCCCGAAGGCGTCCGCGGCGATCTGGGACCAGCTGGTCTCGTGGCCCTGACCGTGGGGCGAGGTGCCCGTGACGACCTCGACCTTGCCGCTGGCGAGCATGCGCACGGAGGCGGCCTCCCAGCCACCGCTCTGCAAACGGACGCCGGCCGCGACCTTGGATGGCGAGAGGCCGCCGCTCTCGGTGAAGTTCCCGATGCCGATGCCGAGCTGCTTTACGTCGCTGGCCTCGCGGCGGTGTCTCTGCTCGGCGCGGAGCTCGTCGTAGCCGGCTAGCTCGAGGGCCCGGCGCATGCAGGTCTCGTAGTCTCCAGAATCGTACATTACGCCGGCCGGGGTCATGGTCGGCTCGTCGAAGGCTGGCATCAGGTTCCGCAGCCGCAATTCGGCCGGGTCCATACCCAGCTCGCGGGCGAGGTCGTCCATTATTCGCTCGTGGGCGTAGGCCGCCTCCGAGCGGCCGGCGCCCCTGTACGCGTCGGTCGGGGTGAGGTTGGTAAAGACCCCGACGCATTCGAAGGAGTAGGCGCCGAACGTGTAGAGGCCAGGGTACGTGAAGGCGCCGAGCACGGCGATGCCGGGCGTGAGGAGCTGCAGGTATGCGCCCATGTCCGCCAGAAGCCTGACCTTCATGCCCAGGATCTTGCCCTCGCTCGTGGCGGCGAGCTCCATGTGCTGGACCTGCCCGCGGCCGTGTATGGTCGAGATGTAGTTCTCCGTACGGTCCTCGACCCATTTGATCGGCACGCCCAGCCGGCGGGTAAGCGCCAGCGCCAGGGCTTCCTCGGCGTAGACGTTTAGCTTGGACCCGAACCCGCCGCCCACGTCGGGGGCGACGGCCCGGAGCCTGGAGTCGGGTATCCCGCAGATGGCGGAGAGGATGTCCTTGACGAAGTGGGGCACCTGCGTCGAGGTGTATATAACGAAGCCGCCGCTCGCCGGTTCGGAGGTGGCGACAACGGCCCTTGGTTCTATGGCGCTTGGGAGGAGACGCTGCTGGATGTAGCGCCCCTTCACCACCACGTCTGCCTTCTCGAAAGCCTCATCGACGTCCCCGGTAGCGAGCGGCCAGGTATAGCACTCGTTGGTGCCAAACTCCTCGTGAGCCAGCGGCGAGCCGTCTTCGAGCGCCTCCTCCACATCAACCACGGCCGGGAGCGGCTCGTAGTCCACGTTTATGTGCTCGAGGGCGTCCTGGGCCCTGTAGCGGTCTTCCCCGACGACCACGGCCACGCCCTCGCCCACGTGGTTCACCTCGCCACGGGCCAGGGGCCAGTGATCGGGCATCTTGATGTCCTCGGTAACCGGCCAGCCGCACGGAACGCCGATGGCCCACTCTTCAGCCAGATCCTCGCCCGTGAAGACCTCCACGACACCGGGAAGATCCCTGGCAGCGGAGACGTCGATTGACTCTATCCTGGCGTGCGCGTGTGGGCTTCGCAGGACGGCGAGGTGCAGCATCCCCGGCAGCTTGATGTCGTCCGTGAAGGTGGCGCGGCCCGTCAGGAGCGCCGGGTCTTCCTTGCGTGGGACGCTGTTGCCCATGTAGCGTCGAGCCGTCTCCGTCATGCGGCGACCTCCTTTATGGTTGCGCCCGCTATTTGCGAAAGCCGTTACTCCAGCTCTACCAGATCCTGCCCGGCATCCACGGCGTCCTCGTTCTCGACGAGGAACCTGGAGATGGTGCCGTCTTCTTCGGCTTTGACCTCGTGAAAGGACTTCATCACCTCGATCAGGCCCACCGTGTCGCCAGCCGAGACGGTGTCCCCTTCCTCCGCGTAGAAGTCGCTCTCCGGGTCGGGGCGACGGTAGAAGGTGCCTGGCATCTGCGCTCTGACCGTCTTGTCTGCCACTTTTCTCTCCTTCTAGGCTGTTCTCTGTCCGGCGCGTCCGGGCGGGCGCACCTCCACGTCGTTCTCCGCGAGCTTGCGGACTATTGCCTCCGCCAGCCTCGCCGCACCGGGGGTGTCGCTGTGGACGCAGACCGAGTCGGAGGGGATGTCTATGTCCTTGCCGTTCACGGTGGTGACCTTGCCCTCCGTAACGCCCCTGACGACCCTGTCTGCAACCTCGTCGGGGTCAGACTCCTCCGTCACCTTGCGGGTAAAGACGATCTGGCCGTCGTCGCCGTATTCGCGGTCGGCGAAGAACTCGGTGATGACGGGCTGGTCCATCTCTCTTGCGAGATCGTAGGTAACCGAGGCGTGCATGCAGTAGATGGAGAGACCTGGGTCTACCCTCTGGATGGCGCCTATGATGGCGCGGGAGACCTCCTCATCGCGGGCTGCCACCATGTAGAGCGAGGCGTGGGGCTTTACGTGCTGGACCTCCATACCGTACAGGCTGGCGAACTCGCGCAGGGCCCCTAGCTGGTAGATCAGCTCGTCCTGGATCTCCTCCGGGGTAACGCCTATCTCCCTGCGCCCGAACCCGACCAGATCTCTATACCCGTTGTGGACCCCGACCGCCACGCCGTTCTCCCTGGCCAGCTCCACGGTCCGGCGCATAACGTGCGGGTCGCCCGCATGGAAACCGCCAGCCACGTTGGCAGACGAGATATAGCGCATGAGCTCCTCATCGGCCCCGAAGCTGTAGGGCCCGAAGCTCTCGCCCATGTCGCAGTTGAAGTCTATTTGCATGTGCCTCCCTTCGGTCGGCGCCTTTAGCCGTCAGCTTTCAGCAGTCAGCCAAACAAGCTGAAGGCTGAAAGCTGAACGCTCATTGGAGAGCCTGCCGAATCTCCTCGAGTTGCTCCCGCCTTTGTTTGCGGGCTTCGAGGGCTTCGTCCAGGTCTACGGAGCGGAAGCGGGTCCTGTCGTTGGTCTTGGTCTGGGCCAGTTTGTCGCGGTCGGCGCTGATAACGGTTCCTATGGTGGCGTATCCGCCGCCGGTTACGGCGTCGTTCATGAGCACGATGGGCTCTACGCCGCCGGGTACCTGGATGGAACCTATGGGGTAGCCGAAGTCAACGACGTTGGCCTGGTCGGCCCCTGCCCCGGCCGGCTGTTCCCGCTCGACGAAACCGAGCTCGCCGCCCCTGTAACGGTATCCGACGCGGTCGGCATCCGTGGTTACGGTCCAGGTCGTGTTCAGGAACTCCTCCAGGCTCTCTTCGGTCAGCCGGTAGCTGGCGAGGCCGATGATCACGCGCAGCTCCGTCTCGCTAGAGTAGGACGGAACGTGGTCTTCGTCCACGCGTTTGCCAACGCGGTCTGCGCGGTCTCCGGCATCGCCGGTCTTCAGCTCGTCACCCTCTTGCAGGGCGCGGCCTTCGTGGCCGCCAAGCCCGATAAGGGTGTACGTCGAGCGGCTGTGCATGAAGAGGGGAACGTCTATACCGCCGGCCACGGTCAGATAGGCCCGCGCCCCGCTCCTCAGGTAGTCGAAGGTGAGCACGTCGCCCGAGGAGACGGCCAGCGTCTCCCAGGTCGCCGCCTCTTCCCCGTTTATCTTCGGGGGCATCTCGGCGCCGGTTATGGCGATGACGGCGTCTTCGGTGAACGTCAGCTCGGGGCCGAAGTAGGTGATCTCCAACCCGGCCTCACCCTCCCGGTTTCCGACCAGATAATTGCCAACCTCGTAGGAAAACAGGTCCATCGCCCCAGACGGTGGCATCCCCAGGGCGTACTCCCCGAAACGTCCGGCG
>DASUPX010000131.1:0-6766 GCA_036280905.1 Rubrobacter sp.
AAAGAAGCTGATCCTCACACCGGTTTCCTCCTCGATGAAGCCGATGCCGATGAGGTTGGGCGGGGTCCCTATGGGTGTAAGCAAACCCCCGACGCCAGCACCGTAAGAGATCATGAGCATAAGTGCTGTCCCGAAGCGTAGCCGGCTCACGTCCCTGTGGGTATCTGACTGATCGCTCACCATCCCACCGAGGGCAGCCATCATCCCGAGTCCTATGGGCAGAAGCATGGCGGCGGTCGTGGTGTTGGAGATGAAAGCGCTTATCGAGGCGGCGATGACGCCGAAGGCGATTATCACGCCGTAGGTCGAGCGCCCTACGCCCGGCAGCGAGAGCACGAGGAAGGCGAATCTGCGATCGAGGCCGTGGGTGATCATGGCTTGCGCGAGGATGAATGCCCCGATGAACAGGAATATGACGGGGTCGGCGAAACCAGCGAAGACGATGTCGCCAGGAGCGTCTTCAGCGTTCGGACCGACGCTCGGTACGTTGAAAAGCACACATAGAGCCAGGGCCAGGACCGCCGTGACCGGAATGGGGATAGCCTCGGAGAGCCAGTAGATGATGGTGAAGACGAGTATGGCGGCGAGCGTGTGCTGATCCCTCGGTAGCGGCAGCGGAAGGAAGTACATGATCAGGAACGCCACCGGCCCGAGCACGAGCCCTATGGTCTGACGCAGCCGCTCGAACCTCTCCTCCGCCGGTGTAAGCACCTCACGCTGCTCTGCAAGCGTCTTGTAGGTGCCTCCCGGCCTAACGTCTTCGCTCAAGAACCCCTCCCCTCGAGAAAACCACAGCTATCAATGCCTACCCTATCTACCAATCATCTCAAAACCCCGAAAGCTAGGCCCTTCGGCCGAAGCGGGCCGACTAGTGAGGACGTTAGCCCGAGCGTGCTTACAAGCCGACGCTAGCCGCTGTGCTGACAAGCGAAGGCCCGCAGGGCCGAAGCGTCCTCTACAGGCCGGTGAGGTTTCCTAGGGGGCCGCCAGCGCTGTTGAGCTTCTCGCATTCTCCGCACAGCGGCTTGTCTCCGGTCCCCTGCACCACGTTCTCGGGCCTGATGCTACCGCCGGTCTGGCAGCTGGGGTTGTTGTGGTAGACGTCCGAGTTGGCAGAATGCCATGGACCTCCGCCCTTCAGAATGCCGGTTGTCTCCTTTAGCTGGTCCGAGGTAGAGCCGATCAGGCCCTTGTCCTTTTCCGTGGACACGCGCTCCTCCTTACGTAGTTCCCAACCTTGGCTTATTTAAGCAGATCGCATAGGCGAATACACTCCGCCGCACCCCGACGAGTGCCGCTTGATCGTCCCGCATTTCGTGGCGTTTGTTACGCGGAAACCACGTCGCGTAAATAGACGACCAACGTTCGTAGAGAGCGAGACAGGAGGTGAGCGAACGTGGGACTCGGCAACCTTGGTGACAGCCTGGGTGATCTCAGCAACCTGAACCTGGACCAGCTACAACAGTACCTGCCGAACACGGATTTTCCCGCCGATGTCCCTCGTACTTTTTGGGACGCCCCTGGCGACATCTACCGGGCTGAACAGGTCCGTCCTTCAGAGAACGGTAACCTGAGCTTGGAAAAGGCATCAGGCATTCTTCTGAAGCCTATATCCTCCTTCGAAAACCTACCTCAGCCCGGGGCAGTGTTCTCGATCAGGTAGTCGACTACGCCTTCCAGCGAACCGCTCCTCTCCAGGGCGGCACGCTGGAGTTCGGCCCCCGTACCGCGATCTGCGATCTCTAGCACGCCGAGCAGTTGCTCTTCGCAGGCCAGGTCCTGGGAGACGGGCCGCAACTCCTCGACGAGGGTGCGGACCATGGAGCGGGCCTGCACCCCCCTGTTGGCGGCGAAGTCGTAGAAGTCGGCGTCCATCCCGTAGCGCACGGCGCGCCACTTGTTCTCCGCGTTGTACACGGGGTCCGTAATGGGCACATCTCCCGAGGCGGCCCTGACCACCAGGCACTGTACGAGGGCCACCAGGGCAGCCGTGTAGGACTCGTCGGTCTGCACGTCCGGCGAGCGGAGCTCCACGGTGCCAAACTTCTCGTGGGGCCTGGCGTCCCACCAGCACCAGGAGTAGTCGGGGATGGCCCCCGCGGCGACCAGGGCCCCGATATGGTCCTCGAAGTCCTCCCAGGAGCGGAACGCCGGCGGGAGGCCGGAACGGGGAAACATCTCGAACACCTTGATGCGCGTGGAGCCCAGCCTGGTGTCGGAGCCGCGCCAGAAAGGCGAGTTGTTGGACAGCGCGACGATGAGCGGCACATACCCTGCGAGCGTGTTCATGGCCCGGATCGCCGCCTCCCCGTCGGGGACGGCGACGTGGACGTGCAGACCGTAGATCGCCTGCGTCCTCGCGACCCAGCCCATCTCCTCCTCGACGCGGAGGTTGTGGGCCCCTTGCGTGAGCGGCTGCTCCGTCGGTTCCGAGAAAGGATGGGCCCCCGCACCAACGATCTCGACGCCCCTGCTGCGCGCGAGGTCGCGCACCTCCCTGCGCAGCCCCGGTAGCTCGCGGGCCAGCTCGCCCACCGAGCCGAACACCGGGGAGAGCATCTCCACGCACGATTGCGAGAGCTCCGAGGTGACCAGCTTCGTGCCGTTCCCGGCGGCGAGCACCCCTTCGACGGCCGGCGTCAGCTCGCGCGAGCGGGGATCGACGAGCTGGAACTCCTCCTCGACACCGACCGTATAGGGCGCCGTCGCGCCGAACCCGCTCTCCATCCGGATACTTTAGCAGTTGAGCACGCTCCGGCTAGCACCTCCGCTCGTCAGCACGGCGCTTCGCGCCTCCTCAGCACGCTCGGCTCCGTCTCGCTCGTCGGCAACGCTTAGGCTTCGCCTCGCTTTCAGCGTTCTGGGCTGTGTTGTGGGAGGGTATGATTCATTGGTGAAGGCTATAGAGGGAGAAGGTGGATGAGCGGGGAAGGGTTCGGGAAGAAGGTTGCCGTCGTCACGGCGGCGGGGAGCGGGATGGGCGCGGCCTGCGCCAGGGAGCTCTCCCGGCGCGGCTACAGGGTCGTCCTGATGTCGCCCTCGGGCCGGGCAGAGGACCTTGCCGACGAGCTCGGGGGTCTTGGCCTGAGGGGCTCGGTCACGGAGGTGGGGGATCTCGAATCGCTCGTCGGAGAGGCGCTCGACAGGTACGGACGGATCGACGGCGTCGTCAACAGCACGGGCCACCCTCCCTCCGGGGAGATTCTCGACCTGACCGACGAGGAGTGGTACGAGGCCCTCGACCTGGTGCTGCTGAACGTCGTGCGAACCGCCCGCCTCGTGACGCCCACGATGGCGAGCCAGGGAGGTGGTGCCATCGTCAACATCTCTACCTACTCTGCCTTCGAGCCAGCCCCGGAGTTTCCCCTGTCTTCCTCCCTCCGCGCCGCCCTGGCCAGCTTCACCAAACTTTACTCCAACCGCTACGGGGCAGAAGGCATCAGGATGAACAATATCCTCCCTGGCTACATGGAGAACTTCGATATAGACGAACAGACCCTGAGCTCCATACCAATGCAACGCCAGGGCTCGCTCGCCGAGATAGCAGGAACCGCGGCCTTCTTACTCTCCGACGCCGCCGGCTACATAACGGGGCAGAACATAAGGGTAGACGGGGGAATAACCAGGTCGGTGTGAAGGCTTCAGCCTTTAGGCTTCAGGTTTCAGGTCTTCTTACGGAACCGCTTCCTCCGTGGCCGGTTTCAGGTCTTCCCCTACGTATCGAGACTACTGGCTGAAAGGGAGCCCTGACAGCGAGTTTCAGTGATGTTGGCCCACATCGTATAGGTTGGTTGGCGGGCTCATCGAGAAATGGGCGTGCGGAGCGTCGGGGCGGCCTACGGCGCGCCTGAAGCGGCTTAGAAACTTCGAGGACCGCTACGACCCGACGAACCTTTCGGATGAACGCGAACATCGAACCCCGAGTCGACGAAAGTGACCCTTCCGACGTGAAGGATCGGCGTGGATGCTGCCCGCCAGAAACGAGTTAATAACATTTAATACAAACATCACCCATTTGGGGGATGCAAAAAGCGCCATCGAAGACGATATTGGCTTTGTAAGTAACGTTTACAACAAGGAGAAGAGACGTGATTACCGAGTCGTCGGCCACCGCTGAGCTAGTAGGCGGGTTGGAAGCCCTCGCCACGCTGGCTCCGGAGCGAGCCGTACGGAAAGCCGTGCCCTTCCTTACCCGGCTGACGGATGGCGCGGCCTACCTGGCCGAACACGTCGTACCCCTCTTTCGGGAGGCCAAGGACGCCGACGAATGGTACGTAGCCCGTCGTTGGGAAGGAGAAGGCGACTCCTGTTCCCTAGAAATCTTCGTCTGGCCCGCGGGAAGCGGTACCCTGATCCACGACCACACCTCCTGGGGCGTCTTCCGCTGCGTGGTGGGAACCACCCTCGAGAAGCGCTACGAGCGACTCGACGACGGTTCGCGCTTCGAGCACGCGCGCCTGAAGAAGGCCTGGCAGCATGCCTGGGGTCCGGAGGACGGGATCTCGACGGTCCTGCCCGGCAACGGGGGCATCCACCGGGTCGAAAACCCGGGCGTGATCCCGGCGATAAGCGTGCACCTCTACGGTCCGCGGCTCGGGGAGATGGACGGGCGAGACTACGACCCCTCCCGCGAGTACGTGTGCGATCGGCGCCCCGCTTGAGTTCGGGACGAGCCGGTCGCGATTCCTGTGCCGGGGCCACGCCCTCCTGCACACCTTCGAACCAACCATCGCGACCGGGCACGCAAGCGTCCCCGTGATGGATAAGAGAATCGACCGTGTCAGAACAAGAGAACAGGCGCAAGGCCTGCCGCATGCTGGAGGAGGGCTTCGGACAGAGCAAACTGGAGGTCTTCGACTAGGTCCTGGATGCCGACTTCGTCTGCTACGACCCCAACTCTGAGGCTGGGGAGGCAAGGGCGCCGACACCATCAAGCAAGAGATCGAGTGGTTCAGCCGAACAGGGAGCCAACGCTATGATGGCCTCCGAGCGTAAAACGATCGTCGTTACCGGGGCCACGGGCCTTCAGGGTGGTGCCGTGGCTCGCCGCTTGCTCCTGGACGGTTGGCATGTCCGTGGGCTTACTCGGAATGCCGCCAGCAAGCGGGCCAGGGCCCTCGAGGAGCTCGGCGCCGAGGTCGCGCAGGGCGATATGGCCGAGGCGGCCTCCCTCCGTCCCGTCTTCGAGGGAGCATACGGCGTCTACAGCGTCCAGAACCCCTTCATCGGCGGGCCAGAGCAGGAGGTCAGGCAAGGCAAGAACGTCGCCGAGGTGGCCAAGGACGCAGGCGTTGAGCATCTCGTCTACGGTTCTGCAGGCCCCGGGAGGAAGGGTACCGGCGTCCCCTCCTGGGAAACCAAGCTGCAGATCGAGGATCACATGAAGGCGCTTGAGCTTCCGCTTACCATCCTGCGTCCTACAGCCTTCATGGAGTTGCTGACCCACAAGAAGTTCTTTCCGCCCGTTGCCGCGTGGCAAGTGATGCCGAAGCTGATGGGATCATCGCGGCGTCTTCCCTGGCTCTGCACCGAGGATCTCGGCGTCATCGCCGCGAGAGCGTTCGCCGACCCCCGTTCGTTCGTCGGGAGGGACCTGACGCTGGCCAGCGACGTCAAATCTTTAGAGGAGTGCCGCTCGGAGTATCGGGAGGTGATGGGCACGAACCCGCGGCGCTTGCCGATGCCCGCATGGCTGTTCCATCGTTTCGGGTTTGTGGGCAAGGATTTGACCACAATGTGGCGATGGCTCAGAACGGGCGATGTCGATCTGGATACCTCGCGTACGCGCGCCATCCATCCGGATGCGCTGACGGTAGGAGGCTGGCTAAGGAAACAGAAGGCGGCGGAGTAGTGGGCATCCGGGTCGAAAGGTCAGCTGGTGCCGTGGGGTCTTTCGTCGATACTCATAGAGCAGCCCCTCCATAGCCGGGAAGGTTTCCCTATTCTGCACCGGACAGGAGCCTATTCACCCGAGTGCGTGGAAGGATGATTCTCCGACGTAGGTCTAGAGAAGGGACCACCTGGCTGGAAAAGATGTGCCGGGTGGCGGGTATGCTTTGCTTCGTTTCTGTACTAAGATCCTGTCTATCATCAAGCCGGGTGCTCCTTATTTCCCCCCTCCAAGAGCAGCCCGGCTTTTCTCGTGTCAGGGTTGACGTCTGGGGTCGTGTGGGACGGGGCCCCGCGAAGTTCGCATGTACGGCGCTCCAAGAAGTTCTCAATCGTCTGCCTGGGAACGTCGTCTGCCCAACTTTGCGGAAGGGACTTCCGTGCCGCTTCGGAGATTCCCAATACGGTGCGCTCTCTCCTTAGCGGCCCCTCACCCGCTCGCAGTCCTCCGAGACCTCGTCTTTCTTGTCGACGTACACGGTGTCGGTGCCCGCTCCGCACCTCACCACATCCTTGACCGCGGGACGGTCACCGGGCTGCAGGAGGTCGTCACCGTCTCCCCCGTAGAAGCGGTCCAGGGAAGTGTCGCCCCCGTAACCCACGAGGTTGTCCTGGCCTTTGCCCCCGTAGACTCGGTCGGCGCCCAGCCTGTCGAGGATCTCGTCGGATCCCCCGAGGCCCAGGATCTCCTCGGCGTGGTCGGTGCCCCTGATGCGCTCCCCCTTATCGGTACCCACGATGAGGGGAAGTTCCGCCAGAGCGGGCACCGAGGAGAGCAGCTCCCCCACGCGTTCCCCGGCGTTGGTGGAGGCTATGAGTGGCAAGGTGGCCAGCGTCGCCCCAGCCAATAGCAACACGGCCAAACACGCTCCGACCA
>DASUPX010000132.1:0-3118 GCA_036280905.1 Rubrobacter sp.
CGGGATAGTCCTGCAGGAGACGCGCCTCTCCTCGGGTACCGTGCGAGACAACATCGCCTTCGGCAAGCCCGACGCGACCGACGAGGAGGTGGTGGCGGCCGCCGAGGCGGCCCAGGCAGACAGGTTCATCCGGGGGCTTGCGGACGGCTCCGAGACTGTGGTCGGTGAGCGGGGCATCGGGCTCTCCGGCGGGCAGCGGCAGCGCATCGCCATAGCAAGGGCGCTCCTAATCGACCCGCGGCTACTCATACTCGATGACAGCACCTCCGCCGTCGACGCCGAGACGGAGGCTGCCATACAGGAGACCCTGGACAGGCTCATGCGCGAGCAGCACAGGACCGTATTCGTTATCGCCCAGAGGGTCTCGACCGTGCGGGACGCGAACCTGATCCTGGTCCTCGACGAGGGCCGGATCGCGGCCAGCGGCACCCACGAGGAACTGCTGGAAGACAGCGAACTATACAACGAGATCCTCGGCTCCCAGCTCGTCTCCCCCACGGACACCGCCGCGTGAGCGCGGGGGAAAGCGAAGGGCGCGGCTACCGACGTGGACAGGAGAAGACCATGAGCGAGACCCCCGACGCAAGGACCACGAACGATCGCATCACCTTTCTGCGTACCTTGCGGGCTGTCCGTGCTTTCCGGCCAGACCCGGTACCGCAGGGGGTCCTCGACGACATTCTGGAGGTGGCACGCTGGTCGGGGAGCGCATCCAACAGCCAACCGTGGGAGATGATCGTCGTCCAGAACCGAGACACGCTGGGCGCCCTCGCCCTGGTCGACGGCTACGCGGGCCACCTGGCGCGCGCCCCGCTCGGGATCGTCCTGGTCATGGCCGGCGAACGTGAGGCGCAGGAGGGCTACGACGAGGGACGGCTCGCGGAACGGATCATGCTCGCCGCCCACGCGTACGGGGTGGGCTCGAGCATCGGTTGGATCGTGGGCCGGGGTAGGGACGCGGCTAGAGCGCTGCTCGGAATACCCGGGCACAGAATGGTGAGGACCGCCATCTCCCTCGGCTACCCCGACGGGCAAGCCAGCGCGTCCCGCCCCGGCCGTGGTCGGGCCCGGAAGCCGCTCGACGAGATCGTGCACCAGGAAGGGTACGGTTCAGAGGACCATGGATAGCTCCTTCGATACCGAAACCCTGAACCTCCTCGACGAGACCGAAGAGGTCTATATAGAGACCAGGCGCGACGCGGATTCCCCGGAACAACGTACGATCATCTGGGTTGTGGTCGTGGGAAGCGAGGTCTTCGTGCGCTCCGTCCACGGCCAGAAGGGACGTTGGTACCAGAGGATCTCGGCCCACCCCGAAGGCGCGTTGATCGTGGGAGACGCCCGCGTTCCCGTGCAAGCCACTCCAGCCACCGGCGTAGAGACGGTTGACGTGGTGAGCGCCGCGTTCAGGAGCAAGTACGAGAAAGCGTGGCCGGGTCCGACGGCGGGTATAGTTCGACCCGAAGCGCTGCCAACGACCCTGAAGCTCTCCCCGGCCTGAGACCTCTATGCCCCGGTTCGTGATCCAGGAGCACTACGCGAGGAGCCACCACTTCGACCTGCGGCTCGAAAGGGACGGCGTGCTCGTCTCCTGGGCCGTGCCGAAGGTAATGCCCACCCACCCCAAAAAGAACCGGCTCGCCATGCGCGTGGACGACCACGACATGTCCCACCTCGACCTCGTGGACGAGACGCCGGTCGAGGGCGTTCCGGGGACCGTGGCGAAAAGTATCTGGGATCGTGGAACCTACGAGGTCGAACGGTTCGACGATGAGATGGTAATCGTCTTTCTACGTGGGGAGCGGCTCGACGGGAAATACGCCATCTTCCCTACCGGCGGGACGAACTGGCTCGTTCACCTCATGAGAGAGGGCTGAGATCAGGAGCATCGAGTCAATAGCCAGGGCTCCGCAGGAACGCGCCGAGGACAGGTCGGCGACCACCAGGCGGCTGCTCGGGGAACTCCGGCCCTACGGCGGCAAGCTGGTGATCGTCCTCTGTCTCGTGGTGCTGGGGGCGGTCGCGCAGGCCGGCGGACCGTGGTTGATCGGGCGCGCCATCGACCGCTACATCCTGCCTGGCGACGTGGCCGGTCTCTCCCGCATCATGCTGGTCCTTCTCGGGGTCTACGTGCTCGGGGCCGTGGCCTCACGCGGGCAGGTCTTTCAGGTCGGGTCCATCGGCCAGAGCCTTCTGGCCTCGATGCGGACCAGGATCTTCGACCGCCTGCAGCACCTGCCCCTGCGCTACTTCGACCGCAGGCCCGTTGGCGATCTGATGAGCCGCGTGACGAACGACGTGGATACCCTCAACCAGCTCTTCTCCCAGGGCCTTACGCAGTTGTTGGGTTCCCTCTTCAGCCTCATCGGTATCGTTGTGGCAATGCTCTTTCTAGACTGGAACCTGGCGCTGGCGTGCTTCACGATCATCCCGATCATGCTGCTGCTTACCTCGTTCTTCGCGCGCCGCGCCCGTAGCGCCTTCCGACTGACGCGCGAGACGGTGGGCGACGTGACGGCCGGGGTTCAGGAGGATATTACGGGCGTGCGTGAGGCGCAGGCCTTCAACAGGACAGAGGAGAACATCGCCCGCTTCAGGCGCCGCAACGCGGCCAACAGGGACGCCAACGTGCAGGCCGTGGCTATTACCTCGGCCTTCTCTCCCGCCATCGACGTGCTATCGACGCTGGCGACGGCGCTGGTCATCGGCTACGGCGGGTACCTGGTCTTCGCCGGGTCACTCTCCGTCGGCGTGCTGACGGCTTTCCTGATCTACGTCCAGCAGTTCTTCCGGCCAATCCAGCTAGCCTCCCAGGTCTACACCCAGGCGCAGGCCGCGATAGCCGGAGCTGAACGGATCTACAACATTCTGGACGAGGAGCCGGAGCCCGCGGACCCGCCCGAAGCTGCCAGGCTCGGCCCGGTCAGGGGCCGCATCGCCTTCGACCACGTAACCTTCGAATACGAACCGGGCCGCCCGGTGCTGCACGACGTAGATTTCGTGGCCGAGCCTGGCCAGACGGTCGCCCTGGTCGGCCCGACCGGCGCGGGCAAGACGACCATCGCGAGCCTTATCCCGCGCTTCTACGACACCACCGAGGGAGCGGTCCTTATAGACG
>DASUPX010000133.1:0-3801 GCA_036280905.1 Rubrobacter sp.
GGGCAATAGAGGAAGGGATGTCTACTGAGGAGGCCTTCGGCCGCTACGGTGTCATGTGAGCCCGCACGACGATGACTTTAACGGGGAGGGATCCTGAGCGAGGGTACGAGCAACGCTGGAGGCGGCCAGCGGGGGGAGATAAGCTCGGTCGACACCCGACCCGTCGTGGCGGCGAGCACGGTCGGGACCATCATCGAATGGTACGACTTCGCGCTGTACGGCGCGGCCTCGGCCCTCGTCATAAACGAACTCTTCTTCCCCACGGCGGGTCCGGTCATCGGGACGCTCGCCGCGTTCGCGACCTTCGCCGTGGGGTTCTTCGCTCGGCCTCTAGGCGGGGTCGTGATCGGCCACTACGGGGACAGGCTAGGGCGCAAACCCGCCCTCATCTTCACCGTGGTTCTGATGGGGCTTTCCACCGTCCTGATCGGGCTTCTGCCCACCTACGAGCAGATCGGCGTCTGGGCTCCGGCGCTGCTCGTGTTGCTGCGCCTGCTCCAGGGCTTCGGAGCCGGGGCCGAGCTAGCCGGGGCGATAACCTACATCGCCGAGTACACCCCCGCGAGCAAGAGGGCCTTCTACACCGCGATCCCGAACGGCGCGACGGCCGCGGGGCTGTTGCTGGCGACGGGCGCTTTCTCCATTATCTCGTTCTTGCCAGAGGAGCAACTGCTCTCCTGGGGCTGGCGCCTGCCGTTCGTCGCGAGCGTGGTGATCCTGCTCGTCGCCATCTTTATACGGCAGCGCCTCCAGGAGTCACCGGCCTTCCGCGAGGAGCTCTCCGAAGGCGAGGATCCGCCACGACTTCCGGTCAGGGAAGTCCTCGCCGACCGCCCCCGAGACGTGCTCTGTGGTTTTCTCTCGGTTAGCGGGCACAACGCGAACGCCTACGTCTTAAACACTTTCGCCCTCAGCTACATCACGGCCACCCTCGGGCTGGCGCAAGGGGTCGGGCTGCTCGCGCTCTTCGTGGCCGCCGGAGCGGGAATAATCTGCGCCCCGCTCTTCAGTATGCTCGCCGACCGCATCGGCAGACGTCCGGTTTTCATCGGCGGCGCCACCTTTATCGCGCTCTTCGCGTTCCCGTTCTTCTACCTCCTCGACACGAAGTCACCGGCGCTAGTCGTTTTGGCGATGACGCTCGGGTACGGGATCGGCTTCGGCGCGACCTCTGGGGCCCAGGGCGCCTTCCTTTCGGAACTCTTCGAGACCCGCTACAGGTACACGGGCATCTCCCTGGCCCGGGAGCTCAACGGGGTCGCGATAGCCGGTCCCACGCCGTTCATCGCGGCCGCGCTCGTGGCGCTTGCCGGAGGATCTCCCTGGTTCGTCGCGATCTACGTTATCTTCTGCCAGTCCTCACGGTCGTCGGCGTCGTTTACGCCAGAGGGCTCGACCCATCCGAGCAGGATCCCCTCGAAGAACTCGGCGACCCGGGCATGGTCGGCCGTTAGCGGGGAGCAGGCAAATGAAGACCCGCGCCGGCCGACGTCCTCGGTTGTAGTGAGGCGGACCGAAAGCACGCCGAGGGCGAGCAGAAAAGCTGGAGATCAGTTTGAAGTAAAGTTATGTCTGGCAGGTCCGTGAGGCAGAACTACGCCGCCACGACAAGCGGATCTGCAATCAGCAATCTCATTCCGGCAGCGTAGTTGACGCGCGCCAGGACAGTAGGAAAATATCCGCCTGGCAGATGCGCCGGTCCTCACAAGCTGTCATTCTTCTGCTTGCAAGGCGGTCCGGCGGGGACCGCTACGACGTCAGGAGGATGTATGAGGCGAACGCTTACGGTGCTTTCGGTAATGGCGCTCATGGTGGCTGCGTTGGCGGTGCCTGCGTTTGGGGCGGCCAACCCGAAGGCCAGCTGCGTGGGTACGGTACACAGTAACCAGACTGAGCCGGGGGCAGCCGGAGATCTTCATAGCTCGCTTGGTCGGGAGGGAACGAACGGGGATTTTGCCAGGTTCTTCTCTCATGTGGGAACGCCGGGCCAGAGAGCTACTACTGGCGACCTTACCCCTGACAGCGCATTCTGTGTAGATCTAGGATCATCCTAGGCTGATAGAGAGTACCTGGTCCGAGCGCGGACCTTCGTAGGGCCGGGGCCACGAACCCCGGCTCCTTCCGTCAACGCCGAATATGTCCACATTCCCCAAAAGGAGAGCGAGATCCTGTTGGTCGGTCCGCCCCGCGCCGTCGAATAATCCTTTGCGATGCTGGTTCGGAACACCATATTCCACCTGAACCCTGGAAGATAGCCGCAGAAAGAGCGGCCGGGCGTGATGAGCAAGAGCGTGAGGCCGTTGTCTGCGTCTCCGAAGACCTGGCAAGACCTCGTGCCCGAATATACGCGATCTGGGGGATGCGTCGGTTACGCACGATTGTTAGGGTGGCGTCCTGTGACCCATCGTGAGCTCGAGGAGGAGATCGTGGCCCCGACCGACCCGTCCCCAAACCAGGCGGATGAAATGCGCGTACGCTACGGCTACCGAGTGATCATCGCGGGGTTTATCCTGGTTGCCCTTGTCGCAGCCGTGTCGATCTTCAAGTGGGATTCGGCCCAGAGTGCGTCGCTCGTGCTCGGCCTGGTCACCAGCATGGTCGGGACCGTGGTCGGTGCGTTCTTCGGCGTTCAGGTAGGGGCGCAAGGGAAGGCTGAGGCGGAGGCCGCACGCGACGAGGCCCAGAAGAAGGCGGAAGCGGCCCTGCAGACGTTACGGCCCGACCAATCGGATCAATTCCGGAAGATCTACCAGGAGCAACGCTAGATGAGCAAAACCAACTACGGGGTCCTTGCCTTCAAGACGCCGGTAGGTAGGTGATGAGGACGACCCCGGAGTCGAACCGCTTCAGGTCAGCGAGCCTCATCCAGACGGTCCCCCTGTCGCCGAGCACGTGGACGTTCCCCCGGCCCCAGACGAGCGGGTTCAGGTACACCTCGTACTCGTCGATCAGACCCCTCTCGGCGAGGGCGTACGCGAACTCGCCGCTGCCGTGCATGAACAGGTCACCGTCGACCTCGTCCTTCAGCTTCGGAATCGAGTATTCGAGGTTCCCCTCGAGCAGGGTCGCGTTCCACGCGAGATCCCCGGACAGGGTGTTGGACCCGACGTACTTCGGAAGCGCGTTGACCATGTCCGCCCACTTGCCCGTCTGGCCCGGCCAGTACCCGGCCAGCCCCTCGTAGGTCTTGCGGCCCAGCAGCAGACCACCGGATCTCGCCTGACGCTCGAACGAATACTCACCGTGTCCCCCATCCGCCCGCACCCACTCGCCAACCGGGTCTATGACCCCGTCTATGGTGGCCTGCGTGGTGGCGATCAGCTTCCCCATCCCTATTCTCCTTCCATGGGTTTGCCCTGCCGGAAGTGTTGCGCGACCAAACAGAGAGAGGTCCACCAGGAGGTAGACATCCGCTTACCTCTGGACTCGGAAGTGCATGTGCGTGACCCCGTCCTCACCTTCGAGGACCCGGGTACGCTCCAGCTCGATGTGCTCGGATCCGAGGTTGTCGAACAGGCGGCGTCCTCCGCCGAGAAGCACCGGGATTACGTGGATCTCGATCTCATCGAGGAGGCCGGCCGCGAGCGCGAGCTGCGCGGTTGCGGCGCCGTGGACCAGCACGTTCTTGTCTCCCGCGGCCAGCCGAGCCTCGGTCATCGCCGTCTTGACGTCGCTGACGTAGGTGACCAGCGGCCACCGGCTCACGTCGATGCCTGGCTCGCGGCGGCTGAGGACCCAGATCTGCACTCCATCATGGTGGTCGCCGCCCCAGCCGCCCGCCGGCTCGAAGGTCCCGCGGCC
>DASUPX010000134.1:0-2765 GCA_036280905.1 Rubrobacter sp.
AAACCTTGATCACGCTCCCCCTCACGCCGCGCGTGATGACGGCCGTGGTCTGGTCCAGCTCGCCGGTCATGCCGGCCACGTCGCCCACGGCGCCATCCAGCTGCGAGAGCTGACTGTTGATGTTGTCAACCGTCACGTGCGTCTTGCCCAGCAGGGGGACGACCTCCCCCGTGACGTCCTTGATGGACTCCTCCGTAGTCGAGAAGATGCTGGCGAGCCTCAAGAACATCCAGGCGAGAACGAAGAAAGCGACCGCGATCCCCGCGAATAGCAAACCCTTCATCAACTCTACGAAAAGTTCCAAACCTTACCGCTCCTCGGTACGGGGCCCCTGAAACCCGGATTATAACTGCGATCGCATGAATATACCGCCCTCAAGCGGTCCCGCGGGCAACGACGCCGCCGCCGACGACCTTGCTACCGTCCGCTGTGTAGAAAACGGCCGACTGCCCCGGCGCAACCCCCATCACCGGCTCGTCGAGGCGCGCTTTCCACCTCCCGTCCGCCATCTCCTCTACGGTGCACGGGACTGGCTGGCTGTTGTACCTGACCTGAACGCATGCGGCGTCCCCGATCTCGAGGAAGCGGTTCAGGTCCGTGACCGTGACCTCACGCACCTCCAGATCCCTTTTGCGGCCAACTACTACCTGGCCGGAGGACGGCCGCACCTCCGTGACGTAGAGCGGCGTCGGAGCCGAGACTCCAATGCCACGCCGCTGGCCGACGGTGAAGTCCACCACGCCACCATGGCGGCCGAGCACCTGTCCCTCCCGGTCGACCACGTCCCCGGGTTCCGCCGCAACCTTCTTGCGCACGAAGCGGCGGTAGTTTCCGTCTGGGATAAAGCAGATATCCTGGCTCTCCGGCGTGTAGGCCACAGCGAGGCCACGCTCCTTGGCGATGGCCCGCACCTCAGTCTTGGTGTGGTCGCCGAGCGGGAAAACGGTCCTTGCCAGGAGATTCTGTGGCACGGGCCAGAGAACGTAGGTCTGGTCCTTGCTCCTGTCTGCTGGACGCCCGAGCGTAGGGCCCTCCTCGACCCTGGCGTAGTGTCCCGTCGCGACGTGATGGTAACCGAGCTGATCGGCGAGAAAGGCGGAGGCGTGGAACTTTACGTGGGCGTTGCACGCCACGCAGGGGTTCGGCGTCCTGCCTTCCTGATATGAGCCGACGAAGTCCCGCATGACCCGCCTGTTGAAGAGTTCCTTCAGGTCGAGCGTGAAGTGCGGCAGGCCCATCCTGTGCGCGGTGTCGCGGGCGAAGAGGACGGTATCAGGCGAGCAGCACGAGCGGCTACCCTTCTCGCCATCGTGCAATCGGAACGTAACGGTGACCACATCGTAGCCGGACTCCTCGAGCAGAAGGGCCGTCACCGCCGAGTCGACGCCGCCGCTCATAGCGGCGACCACGCTCCTGCCGCTACCTCCACCCGTGCTCATGCCTTTCAGCAGCATCTCGCCCGACGTCTGGTTCCAGTGGTCCTCGAAGGCCTTGTGCAGCGCGTCGAGCACCAGCGTGAGCGCGTGCTCCTTACCAAGGGGTAGCGGACCGCCAAGGGCGTCCTGGATATCCTCCTTCGAGATGCGGGCCGCCTCGACGATGTGCCTGCCCTCGACCAGCTCCGAGAGCGCCGACCCGGCGGCCACGCAAGCCGCGCAGCCGTAGACCCCGTAACGGACCTCCTCAAGCACGTTGTCAGAGATGCTGACGGTGAAGCTTGCGACGTCGCCGCAGGCCTCGTGGCCTGATTCGCCGCGTCCGGAAGGGTTGGCGATCTCGCCCGCGTTCCGCGGCCGGACGAGATGGTCTATAACCTGTGGTGTGTAACGATCTGGCACCAGTGACCCACTTTCAGCCCGCGTAGAGCGGGGAGAGTTCTCGTAGTTGTGCGACCGCGGCACCGAAGGCATCCAGAAACCCGTCGACCTCCTCCGCGGTGTTGTCCTTGCCGACCGTGATCCTCACGACCGAGAACGCGTCCTGCTCGGGGCGGCCCATGGCGAGCAGGACCGGCGAGGCCTTGTGCCCGCCGGAGGAGCATGCCGACCCGCTTCCCACCTCATAACCGGTCGCGTCCAGGAAAAGTACGAGGCTCTCGGCCTCGACGCCGGAAACGGTGAGGTGCACGTTGTTTGAGAGCCGGCGCCCCCGGGGCCCGTTGAGGGTGACGTCCGGTATCTTCTCCACCCCGGACAGAATGCGGTCGCGGAGCGCCTCTTCGTGGGAGATGCGGTCCGCTATCTCCTCGCGGGCGAGCTCAGCCGCCTTCCCGAGGCCTGCAATCCCGGCAACATTCTGGGTTCCGCTCCTGATTCCGTTCTCCTGCCCTCCCCCGTACACGACGGGCTCGGGCGCGAGCCCGCCGCGCACGTAGAGCGCGCCGACACCCTGCGGCCCGTAGAGCTTGTGGGCCGAGAGAGCCAGCGTCGAGACAGGCACCTCGGAGACGTCGATCGGGATCCTTCCCACGGCCTGAACGGCGTCGGTGTGGAATGGGATGCCCCTCTCCAGGCACAGTTCAGCGAGTTCGCGCACGGGCTCTACGGTGCCAACCTCGTTGTTCGCCCAGATGACGGCGGCCAGCGCCGTGTCGGGGCGCAGAGCGGCGGCGAACTCGTCCGGGTCGATCAGCCCCTCGGCGTCGACCCCGACCCAGGACACCACGAACCCTTCGCGCTCCAGCCGCCTCGCGTCCTCACGTACGGCGGCGTGCTCCACGCAGGAAACGACCACGTGACGCTTCGCGGAAGGGGCAGACCGGGCGA
>DASUPX010000135.1:0-8163 GCA_036280905.1 Rubrobacter sp.
CAGGCCTGCCTGGTGCAACCCGGCGTCTCATCCCTGGGGTAGAAGAAGAGAACGACAGGGCTCTTGCCCAGGTAGTCTTTGAGGCTCACGTTCGCCCCCGACTGCGAGCGCAGCGTGAAATCCGGCGCCCTGGAACCCACGTCCACCCTGTCTTCGACCCGCCCAAACGCCAATTGATCTCCTTCGATAACGCTCGTCGAACGAACCGATTCTACGATGTGCCGTGCAGCTTTTTGTAAGAGCGTCAACGAAGGCGCCGGATCGCAGCACGTACCTGCCCCGGCTCTTTCTAAGATCTCCTGGCGAGGGAGGCGAACTTGGTGTATTGCTCCAGCCAGGCTAGCTGGACCTTGCCCGTTGGCCCGTTCCTGTGCTTGCCCACTATGACCTCGGCGATGCCCTTGTCGTCGGACTCGGGATTGTAGTATTCGTCTCGATACAAGAACATCACCATGTCTGCGTCCTGCTCGATGGCGCCCGAGTCCCGAAGGTCGGACAGGAGCGGGCGTTTGTCGTGGCGGGCTTCCACGGCGCGCGAGAGCTGGGCTATGGCGAGGACGGGAACGTCGAGGTCTCGGGCCAGGACCTTGAGGCCGCGGCTGATCTCTGCTATCTCCTGCTGGCGGTTCTCCTGACGGTTGCCCTGACCGATCATGAGCTGCAGGTAATCGATGACCACGAGCGAGAGCGGCTTCTCACCCGTGGTGTTGAGCTGGCTGGCAAGGCGCCTTACTTTGGCACGAATCTCCATGAGCGTAACGCCCGCGGTGTCGTCGATCCAGATAGGAGCTCGGGCGACCTCGGCAACCCCCCGCACCAGCTTCGGCCAGTCCTCGGCCTTTACGTTGCCACTCCTCAAAGCCTGAGCCGGAATGCGCGTGGTCTGCGAGATAAGCCTCTGGACGAGCTGCTCCTTGCTCATCTCCAGCGAGAAGATGGCAACGGGCATCTTCTTCTCGCCAGCAGCGTGCCAAATAGCATTCAACGCCATGGCTGTTTTTCCCATTGCCGGCCTGGCGGCGAGGACGACCAGGTCGCTCTTGTGGAAGCCGGTGGTGAGACGGTCGAGGTCTTCGAAGCCGGTCTCGACGCCGGTTACCTCGCCCTCCTGTTCGTAGAGGCGTTGGATCATCTCGAGGGTGCTGGGCGCGAGGTCTTTGATCGGCGCGAGGTGCTCCCTTAGCGTCTTATTTGAGACGCCGTAGATGAGTTGCTCAGCCGAGTCGAGCGCCTCGCTCACGTTCTCGGGCTCCCGGAAAGCGTCCTCCGTGATGCGGCTTCCGACATCTATAACGGCCCGCAGGAGCGCCTTGCCGCGCACGATATCCGCGTACCTGCCGGCGTTCGCCGCAGTGGGGACGCTCTCGACGATCTGGAAGACGTATGGCCTTCCGCCTATCCTCTCGAACTCGTTGATGCTCCTGAGCTCGTTGGTCAGCGTGAGCTGGTCTATGGGGTCTCCACGCGAGTAGAGGCGCATCATGGCCGCGTAGATGATCCTGTGCACCTCGGAGTAGAAGTCCTCGGCGTCGAGACGCTCCGCAACCGCCGCCACGGCCGACTCCGAAACCAGCATGGCCCCTATGACAGCCCGCTCCGCCTCCAAGTCGTGCGGCGGTACCCGGGACGCCTCCGCCCCGGTCTCCACACTGCGCATCCTCCCCCGACGTTCCATAACCTACCAGGATGCAGCAAAAAGGCCCCCGTTACAAGACGGGAGCCTTGACCTTGTAGTCGAGATTGGGGGTGCACCTAACATCGAAGGTTAAGCGTATCGTGGTCGGGCGGTTCTCTAACCACCCCTGCAGGATTCGGCGTCTTACCGGCTAATGTCTTGCGAGCCGTGCACAGGGGGATCGGTATGGAGCCGATCCCCGTTGCGTTTGCCTCGTTCCTACAATTTGGGGACTACGATTACCTTGACGCTTGCCTCGGTTTCGCCATGGATCTGGATGGGGACCTGATGGGTGCCGAGTGCCTTTATGGGCTCTTCGAGGCGGATGCGGCGCCGGTCAAGGCGGATTCCGCGGGCCCTTTCAACGGCGTTGGCGATGTTGGTGGCGGTCACGGAACCGAAGAGTCGCTCATCCTCGCCCGTACGGGCCTCGATCGTGATCACGCTCTTGTTCAGGATGCCGGCGATCTCCTCGGCCCTCTCGGCGAGGCGCCTGTCCCTCTCCTCGCTCTCCTCCATGGTGCGGCGCGCTTCCTCCAGCTTGGACGGCGTCGCCACCTCGGCGAGGCCCCTCGGCACGAGGAAGTTGCGCACGTAGCCGCGGCTTACCTCGACGATGTCGCCGCGCTGGCCGATCTTCTCCACGTCGCTCTTGAGTATGACCTGCAAGGTTCTACCTCCCTACCACGTAGGGCAGCAGCGCCATCTCCCTGGCGCGCTTTATGGCCGAGGCCGCCTCCCGCTGGTGCTGCGGGCACAGGCCCGTCACCCTACGGGCCCTCACCTTGCCACGGTCCGAGATGAAGCGCCGCAGCAGGTTGTAGTCCTTGTAGTCGACGTAGGCGACGTTCTCCTTGCAGAACACGCAAGGCTTGCTCTTGACCGGCCGGCCCCCACGGGGCGGCCCGTTCCTTTTCCTACCCATTCCTTACCTCCGTATATATAGGCTAGGCCGTGGCCTCTGTGGGCTCCGGCAGCGGCCTGTGCGCGTAGCTCGGCGGCAGCTTGACGATCATATGCCTGAGCACGTCGTCGGAGACGCGCAGGATGCGCTTCAACTCGACGAGGGTCCTGTCACCCGCCGTGAACTCCATGACGGCGTAGAAACCGTCCGTGCGATTGTCTATCTCGTAGGCCAGCTTGCGGCGTCCCCAGTGGTTCACCTCACCGGCCTTGCCGCCCGTGCGCTCGATGATCGTGCGAAAACGCCCGATGGTGTTCTCCACCTGCTCCTCGTCGAGCTCGGGGATCACTATGAGCATGGCTTCGTAAGTGTCGATGTTTGCCTCCTCCGGTCTAGTGTCGGCTTCTCTAGTCGAGAAGCAGGGGCTTATGGGATTACCGGCATAGTGTAACAGCGGGATCTTGCGGTTCAAGACGCTAGCTATGGGCTTTCAGCTTCTGGCCGTCAGCTTCTTGTTCTCCTGTTGCGGCTGGTGGGAGCGTCGTATCGTTCACGGTCGTGAACCCCCGCGGGAATATACTCTGCCCATGGACGAAGGAGCTGGCATTGCCGTCGAGACCGTGGGGCTCGGGAAGGTCTACGGGTCAGGCACGAACCGGGTTCGGGCTCTCGAGGATGTTTCCCTTGGGTTTCCAGACGGTGAGTTCGCGGCCATCATGGGTCCTTCCGGGTCGGGGAAGAGCACGCTGTTACACATCCTCGGCGCCCTGGACAGGCCATCTTCGGGGCGGGTGGTCGTAGGGGGAACGGAGCTCTCGGGGCTCTCGGACAGGAAGCTCACGCTGCTCAGGCGTGAGCGGATGGGCTTCGTCTTCCAGTTCTTCAACCTGATCCCCACGCTCACGGCCGAGGAGAACGTGCTGTTGCCCGTGCTTATCGCTGGCGGCAAGCCTGCCAAGTACTCGGCCAGACTCGACGAGCTCGTCGAGCTCGTGGGGCTGAGTGATCGCCGGACTCACAGGCCGGACGAGCTCTCCGGTGGGGAGCAGCAGCGGGTGGCGATCGCACGGGCCCTGATCAAGCGCCCGGACATCATCCTGGCCGATGAGCCAACGGGAAACCTTGACTCGCGGACCGGGAGCGAGGTGCTCGGGTTGCTCAAGGAGTCGGCGTCCCGCTTCGACCAGACCATACTCATGGTGACCCACGACCCGCGCGCCGCGGCCGCAGCCGACCGGGCCGTCTTCCTCTCCGACGGAAAGGTCGTTGACGAGGCCAGGAATCCCGACCAGGATGAAATCCTGGAGCGCATCAAGACGCTGGAGTCGGAGGCCTAGTGCCCAGGGAAGGGGGAGCGTGAAGCTCCGGCGCTTCTCCGGCCTCAGCTTCCGAAACCTGCGGGCAAGGTTACAAAGGACCATTCTCACGGCCGTTGGCATAGTGCTCGGGGTTGGCATCGTATTTGGTGTACTCACCCTCTCCAACACCATGTCCGGTACGTTCCAGGACCTCTTTACCAGGGCCTACGGGTCATCGGACCTTACGGTCACGGCGGCCGGCGGCAGCGGCGGGTTCGACGAGAAGGTCGCCAGGAGGGTGCGCGACGCGGAGGGCGTGGGGTCGGCGGCCCCCCGGTACTCGTTCTCGTCCTCCCTTATCCTCCCGAAGAAAGGAGAACTGCCCGAGGTCAGGAGCATGCGACTCTTCGGCGTCGAACCAGGATCGGCTGGGCTCGCGACGGGCTTCGAGCTGACCGATGGGCACTTTCCGAAGGGCCGCAAGCAGCTCACCCTGGATGGGGGCTCCGCCGAGAGCGCCGGTTTGAACCTGGGAGATGAGGTCACCATCGGCACGCCAGAGGGGCCGAAGAAGCTCGAGCTCGTCGGGCTCCTGCGTATACCGGGCGGGTCTTTCGGCGGGCTCGCCTTCGGCATGGTGCCGTTGTCCTACGGTCAGGAAGTCTTCGACAAGCGCGATCAGATCTCCGGCATCGCCGTCGAGGCCGCTGAGGGCACCTCGGTCGCGAGCCTCAGGGAGAGGCTAGACCGGGAGCTCGGGGAAGGGTTGCAGGTCCAGAGGTCCGAGACGCGTACGCAGCAGGTCACGGGGCAGTTGCAAGGGTTCAAGATCGCGCTCCTCTTCTTCGCGGGGACCTCGCTGTTCGTGGGGGCCTTCCTCGTCTTCAACGCGCTGTCGATGACGGTTCTGGAGAGGACGCGCGAGCTGGGAATGCTCAGGGCGCTCGGTTCGACGCGGGCCATGATCACCCGCTCCGTCGTGCTTGAGGCCGTACTCCTCGGTACGCTGGGGTCGCTCCTGGGGTTGCTCTTCGGGTACGGGATGGCCAGGGGCCTCGTCTACCTGTTTGGCAAGGCTTTCCTGTTTGAGATCACGAACCTCATCCTCTCCCCCTTCGCGCTAGTCTCGGCCCTGGTCATCGGCGTGGCGGTGACGGTCCTGGCAGCCCTTTACCCCGCCACGAAGGCGGGGAGGGTCAGCCCCGTCGAGGCCATGCGCGCCCGCTCGGGAGCAACCGGCGGCGATAAGGGCTGGTCGCGTGGCCTGACCGTCTTCGGACCCGTGCTTGGGCTCTTGCTCGCCGGGGCGGGGGTGCCCTGGATCTACTACCTCGCCAGGAACCTTTCGGCGGAGCTGGAAGGGTTCGTCTACGCGTCGGGGATCGCGGCGATCATCGCGGCCTTCCTGGGCATATCCCTGATCATCCCCGTCCTCGTCAGGCCGCTGGCGGCGCTCTTCTCGCCGGCGCTACGGCTCCTCTTCGGCGTGGAGGGTAGGATGGCGGCAGCGAACGCGACCCGCAACAGGGCGAGGACGGCTCTCACCGCCTCGGCCCTGATGGTCGGCATCTCGCTCGTCGTGGCCTTCTCCGCCCTCGGCGGCAGCCTGCTCGGCTCCATCAGGGATTATCTGGACAGCTCGCTGGGCAGCGACTACGTCGTGCAGCCCACCGACCAGAACTCCGGGGCCGGCTTCACGACCAGGCTGCCGGAAGAGATCAAAAGGGTACAGGGCGTGGAGAAGACGACCAGCATCGTCTCCTCCTTCCGCCAGGACGGCAAGAAGCTGGACTCCGTCTTCGGGGTTGACCAGAACTACCCCGATATCTTCCGGGTCGACTACGCCGCCGGGAGCTCGGGGTCGTTCTCGAAGCTGGAAGACGGTGGCGCCCTCATCGGCAAACAGCTCGCCGAGGAGCGTGAGCTCGGCGTGGGTTCCAGGATAGAGATTCCTGGTCCCAGGGGAAGGATGAAGTACCCGGTCGAGGCGGTGCTCGAGAACGACGTCATCGGGGGTGGAACGGGCATCTACCTCTCCAGGGAGGCCCTCGCCGAGGACTTCAACGAGACCGAGAGCGAGTTCCTGGCGGTAAAGGCCAAGCCGGGCTCGGATCGTGCCGTACTCGAGCGCAGGATCGAAGATATCGTGAAAAATTACCCCCAGTTCACGGTGTACTCAAACGCCGAATGGAAGGCGCAGATAGAGAGCGACTTCAACCGCCAGTACGTGTTCTTCTACGCTATCATGGGCGTCTCCGTGGCCGTCTCCGCCTTCGGGGTCGTCAACACGCTCTCCATGAGCGTCTTCGAGCGCACGCGGGAGATCGGGATACTCAGGGCCGTTGGGATGACGAGGCTGCAAATAGGCCGGCTCATCATCGACGAGGGGATAGTTATCAGCCTGATCGGCTGCCTCGTCGGCGTCGCGTTGGGCTCTCTTCTCGGCTACCTCTTCGTCCAGGGCTCGGGCGCCGGCGGCTTCGAGATAGACTTCTATTACCCGAGGCTACCGGCCCTCGCCGCCCTGCTCTCCGGCCTCTTCATAGGGGTCTTCGCCGGCCTCTTCCCCGCCCGCTCTGCCGCCCGCAAGAGCATTGTCGAGGCCGTCCAGTACGAATAGAGCGGTCCTGCGCTGCACGGCTTGTGGCATGAGCGTCTAGAATGATCCGGTCGCGGCAAACAGGGTGTGGGGAAGGATCGCTCTATGGAAGAGAGCCAGCGGGAGAAGAACAACCTCGACGACAGCGCGGTCCTGGAATCCATTACCTCCCAGTGGTGGTCTTTCTCGTCTCTGATACCCCTGCTGACGGGCGCGTTGTGGCTGTGGCTTGCGGCGCGGGGTGGCCTGCCCGCCATCCTGGTCGGGGCGGTGCCGGGGGCGCTGCTGCTCGGCACCGGTCTCTCCGGCCTTCTGTGGGCCGTGGAGAGCAGGACGTTCCAGTTCATGGCGCTCGGCTCCGTCCTGGGGATTATCCTGTGTGTTCCCGAGATCATGCTCTCGGGGCCGCTGACAGCGCTGGTGCTGGGACTGGGCTCGGCGGTTAGCTTTATGGCGGCGGGCTACCTGGCCCTCGGACAGCACCGATGCCCTGCTGGCGTCCCTGTGCCGGACACGGGTCCGAACCTGGCAGCCCGCGCGGCGGTCAACGAGCTGATGATGTGCGGCCTGATCCTCACGAGCTGGCCCGTCGCCGTCGGCTCCACCGCCGTGCGAGTCCATCGCGAGGCTGCCGACGCCTACGGGCTGTTCGAGGAGAACGGCTGGTTCTCCGATCCCACCACCTACCACCAGGACCCGCCACCCCTGCAAGACCCCGGGATCGAGACCATAGAACACAAGGGGAGGCAGGTCGAACACCTGTCTTTCGAGAGCCTCTACGAACCGCACGAGGACGAGCCGGGGCGCGAGCGCTGGCTCTCCTACCCTCGGAACCCCGTTGCCCACGCCTACATCTTGCGCCACCCCGGCGGGCCTCGGCCGTGGTTGATGTGCATCCACGGCATAAGGATGGGCACGCTGGGGAAGAGCATGATCCGCTTCCAACCGGAGTACCTGCACGAAGAGCTGGGCCTCAACGTGATCATGCCCGTCCTACCCATGCACGGCCCGCGTGATAGCGGCGGCCTGATAAGCGGCGAGCGCGTCCTCTCCGGCGACGTTATGGACACGCTGCACACCGGCGCCCAGGCGATGTGGGACCTGAGGCGCATCATCTCATGGCTGCGCGAGAACGAGCAAGCGCCGGCCGTCGGGGCGCTTGGCCACTCCCTTGGCGGCTACACCGTCTCCCTGCTAGCCTCCCTGGAAGAAGACCTCGACTGCGTGATCGCGGGCAACCCGGCCGTAGACCCCTCACACCTGTTCTGGACCAACGCCCTCGCCGTGGCCACCCACTCCCTGAGCGCTGAGGGCATCCGTGAGGAGACGCTCAAAGCCCTGCTGCGCCCCGTCTCCCCCCTCCTCCTCGAACCCCTAGTCCCGCACGAGGGCAGGGCCATCTTCGCCGGCGTGGTCGACCGTGTGGTTCCACCGGTCCAGGCCCACAGCCTGTGGCGCCACTGGAGAGAGCCACGCATAGCCTGGTACCAGGGCGCCCACCAGCGCTTCATAAAGGCCCCTGAAGCACGCGAAGTCCTCGAACAGACCCTTCGCGCCTCCGACATGCTGCCGGGCTCGGGCTGACGCCCTCGCCGCACGCTTCGGCTTCGCCTACGCTCGTCAGCACACTACGGCCTTCGGCCTCCGTTTGTCGGCACGCTCAGGCTGACGCCTTCGCTTGTCAGCA
>DASUPX010000136.1:0-13946 GCA_036280905.1 Rubrobacter sp.
TTGTAGGCCCGAGTTGTGAACGGGGTCTGGTTTCTGGTCGCTGATGGTGGTGTAAACTCATGACAGGAGATACGAGATGGACTGGGAAATCATCTTCTGGGCCGCGTTGGCGGCTCTTGCCTTTGTCGGAGAGGTACTCACCGTCTCTTTCTTCTTGCTCTTCTTTTCTCTAGGCGCCGTCGTCGGGCTCGTCGCGGCCATGTTCGACTTGTCCCTCGCGGCCCAGGTAATGGGGTTCGTCCTTGCCTCGTTGCTCAGCATGGCCGTCCTGCGTCCCGCCCTCCTGAACCGCCTCTCGCTGCGGGGGTCTGAGGGGTACGTCGGACACAGGGGCATCACGGGCGAGAGGGCGGTGGTGACGGAGGAGATAGAAGCCGGCGGGAAGGGGATGGTGCGTGTGGGAAGCGGGGAGTTCTGGACCGCCCGCTCCCTCCATCCCGAAGAGAAGATAGAGCGCGGCACCAGGGTGAGGGTCCTCGATACAGACGGGCTTACCGCGCTGGTGGATATCGTGCATACCAAGGAGGAACGAATATGACCGGCCTCACAGTGTTGGCAATACTGGCGCTCGTGGTCTTTCTGGTGGCGGCGCGCAGCATCAGGATCATCCCCCAGAGCAGGGTGGCGATCATACAGCGGCTCGGGCGCTACCATCGCACCGCCGAAAGCGGGCTAACCTTCGTCGTGCCGGTGGTAGACAGGATGTTGCCCAAGACGGACCTGAGAGAGCAGGTCATCGCGTTCCAGCCCCAGGCGGTTATCACCAACGACAACGTCGGGATGCAGATCTCCACCGTCGTCTACTACCAGGTCGTCGACGCCAGGGCCTCGGAGTACGAGGTGGCCAACTTCGGCCTGGCCCTGGAGCAGATCACCCAGACCACCCTGCGCAACGTTATTGGCAACCTGATCCTGGACAAGACCCTGACCTCCCGCGACGAGATCAACGCCAAGCTCCGCACGGTCCTCGACGAGGTTACGGAAAAGTGGGGCATCAGGGTGACGCGCGTGGAGCTGAAGGAGATTATCCCCCCGCGCGACATCCAACAGGCGATGGAGAAGCAGATGCAGGCCGAGCGGACCCGCCGCGCCTCGATCCTGACCGCGGAGGGCGACAAGCGCTCCGCGATCCTGAAGGCCGAAGGCGAGAAGGAGTCCTCCATCCTCCGCGCCGAGGGCGAGCAGCGCTCGGCCGTGCTCCGCGCCGAAGGCGAAGCGGAGGCCTACCGCAACGTGCAGGCGGCCCAGATCGAGATGACGGGCAAGCTTTTCGAGCGCCTCGAAGGCTCCGACCTCTCCCCCGAGTCCCTGCGCTACCTCTACCTGAAGGCCCTCCCCGAGATGGCCCAGGGACCGGCGAGCAAACTGTTCGTGGTCCCCTCCGAGATACAGGACCTCGCCGGCACCATCGGGGCCCTGGCAGGCGGTGCCTCCCTCGCCAACGAGAACTCGAAGGGCGAAGGAGAGCAACGTAGCCTGAAGGCCCCGACCGCGGGGCCCAACGGCGAGCTTCCGACACGGGGGTGAAACCCCCTGTAGGGTCTGGCTCCGGCGTCCCGAATCGCCTCGGCTAACTCTTCTGGTGCTGCAAGAAGAAGCGCACCATCTCGGCTGAGGCGTCTGGACCCCTGGGGTCCGTGTACGAGCCGGGGTAGCTCCCGCCGGACCAGGCGTGGCCGAGCCCGTGCACGCTCCAACGCTCTACGAGATTTCGGCCTTCCCCGTCCTGGTAGGTGAACTTCGTGTACTCATGACCGCCTGGCACGCCACCCCGACGGGTGGTTACCCGCGGTGCCGAGCCATTCCGGGTTCCGGAGTCAAGGTGGCCTAGAAGCCGCTCACCGTTGCGTGGATGGACGGTCCTGTCGCCATCGCCGTGGAAGATGATGGTGGGTAGGGCCTTCCGATTGTCCCCACCTGCGCCGTTCTGCGTTGCGACGACGGGCCCGCCCTGACGCATGGCCGTGAAGGCCGAGGACATGTCGTGGGCGGAGCCGGGGGCGAGGCCGGAGTGTACGCCGACGGCGGCATACAGGTCTGGATAGGTCGCCCCGACGATCGCGGCCATCGCCCCTCCCGCCGACATTCCTGCCACGTACACCCGGTCCTCTGCGACCTCGTACTCGTCCACGATCTGTTTCGTGATGCCGGCGATGATGGACGGTTCGCCCCGACCGCGCTGCTGGTCCGTGGCCTGGAACCAGTTCCAGCACTTCTGCATGTTGGCGTTGCCGGATTGTGCCGGATATGCCACGAGGAAGGTATGCTCTTCGGCGAGCTCGTTCATGCGGGTGCCCGCTGCGAAGTCGTCGGGGTCCTGGGTGCAGCCGTGAAGCATAACCACCAGCGGCACCGCATGACCGGAGTAACCACCCGGAACGTAGAGCTTGTACGAGCGCGTCCCCGCACCGTTGCCGTAGGACCCCTCGATGAAACGCGCTCCATCGGGCACGCTTGCCGATGACGCCGAACGCGCCTTCGCCCCCGCCATACCCGCCATGCCGCGCGTGAGCGGGTTCGGCTGCGGGGTACTCCGTGCGGTCGTATTGGGCCTGCGGAGGGCCCCGAACCTCCCGTCCGCCGGACCCTGGCCTGCTCTCTTTACGACCCTGGAGGTGATGTCTATAGGACCGTCGCCAGTACCTTTCGACCCCCCGACCGGGAACGACGTCCCGCCGAGGGAGCGCTGGATGGCCGCGGTTGCCTCTTCCAGCCTGCCTTGCTGCGTGAGGCGCGTGGCCTCGGCCATGCCGTTCTGCATCTGTTCGTTCATGCTAGTGACTTCCCTTCTCTACGAACTCTGAATACGATCTTTCAGCGCCGCCTTGACGGCCTGGCTCGCCCTTAGGGCACCGAGCACTACCAGGGAGCTAATGGTCTCGCGGGCCAGCTCTGGGCTGACATCCTCGTCGATGTTCGCCAGGCCAAGAACCCTTATCTCAAGGGTCTCGCCGGCCTCACGCACGGCCTCCAGATCCCGGCGCGCGTAATGCTCCAACCCGAGCACCAGCGTCTTGCGCGCCACCGTCTGCTTTACCTCCTCGGCGTGCTTCGCCAACTGGTTGCGGATGGCCGTCCGGATGAAGTCCGTGCGGTTGGAGTAGAAGCCCTCCTGCACTAGCAGGTCCACCTGCCCCAGGTCCACAAGCCCAAGGTTGATCGTGATCTTCTCCGTCTCGCTCATGCCAACGTCCTATCGTACGAACCTCATCGAACATCCATATACCATCCAGATGGATGGTAACACACCAGGGCCCGGTTCCGTCAAGCACTTCGTGTGGGGAGGCTCGGGCTGTGGGAGACTTCATACGGTTTCGTGGGGCGTCGGGCATTACCATGGTCTGTGGTAGGTAGATGCGGGAGGAGGAACATGGAAGTTCTGATCAGTGGAGCGACGGGGCTCATAGGGTCGGAGTTGACCCCCGAGCTTGAGGCGAAGGGTCACATGGTCAGGCGTCTTACGCGGCATCCTCGTCGGGAGGGGGATGTGCGTTGGGATCTCGACGCCGGCACCATCGACGGGGATCTCTCCGGCATCGGGGCGGTGGTCCACCTCGCCGGCGAGAGCATCGCGGAGGGGCGTTGGACGGAGGAGAAGAAGCGGCGCATTCTGGAGAGCCGGCAGAAGGGCACGCGGCTTCTTGCGGAGGCCGTAGCTGAACTAGATGAGCCGCCCTCCGTGATGGTCTCTGTCTCGGCCACCGGGTACTACGGTGACAGGGGAAATGAGTTGCTCACGGAGGAGAGCGGGTCGGGGGATCTCTTCCTCTCGGAGGTCTGCCGGGAGTGGGAGGCGGCGGCGGATCCGGCGCGCCAGGCGGGGATTCGGGTCGTGCACCCCAGGCTCGGCATCGTGCTCAGCACCGAAGGGGGGGCGCTCGGTGCCACGCTTCCCATATTCAAGCTCGGCGGGGGAGGGAAGATAGGATCGGGCGGTCAATACTGGTCGTGGGTCTCCTTCGACGACGTGGTCGGGGCCATCATCCACATGATGGAAACCGAGGATCTCAGCGGCCCCGTGAACGTGGTAACGTCCGATCCCCCGACCAACGCGGAGTACACTAGGGTGCTCGGCAAGGTACTCAACCGGCCCACGTTCTTCACCGTGCCGGCACCCGCGGCACGCTTGATGCTCGGTGAGCTCACCGACGAGTTGCTTCTGGCCAGCGCACGGGTCGAGCCGGTGCGGTTGCAGGAGACGGGATACCCCTTCCGGCATCCCGAGCTCGAAGGGGCGTTGAGACACCTGCTCGGACGGTAGGGGGGCGCTATACGCTTACCGGGGTTCGAAGGCTGGCATAACCTCCCGGGCGAAGAGGCGGACGGGGGCCAGGTCGGCAGCATCCAGGATCTTCACGATCACGTATTGTGTTCCGGCATTCTCGTAAGCTCGCAGCGTGGCGACCGTCTCCTCGGGTGTGTCCACCGAGAAAGCCGTGGGGAAACGTCTCTGTCTCTCGTCCTTCCCACCTTCGTCGGCGGCGAGCAGCGCCCAGTAGTTGATCGTGCGCACGATCTCCTCGTAAGGTCGGCCGGCCTCTTCGCAGTGGCGGCGTAGCGCGGCGAACCTGCGCTCGACCTCCTCGGGACTGCCGTAGACGTTACACATATCGGCGTGGCGGGCGACGAGACGGAGGGTCCGCCTCTCGCCGTTGCCGCCGATCAGGATCGGCGGCCGGGGTCTCTGTACGGGTGGGGGTTCGTTCCGCGCCTGGTGGATCGAGAGCCTTCGGCCCGCGTAAGAGGCGGGGCTGTGGCGCATCATCTCGTCGAGGATTCGCGCGGTATCCTCCAGCGTCTGCATGCGCTCCTCCACCGTGCCGAACTCGTAGCCGTAGGCCCGGAACTCCCGCTCGTTCCAGCCGGCCCCGATGCCGGCGATGGCACGGCCGTGGCTCACAACGTCGAGCGTGGTCCAGGCCTTGGCCAGCAGCGCCGGGTTGCGGTAGGGGGCGCAGGCGACAAGCGACCCGATGCCGACCTTCCGCGTGCTCGCCGCCAGCGCCGACAGGGTGGTAAGGCACTCCAACTGGGGCCAGGGGGTGGCGGGATCCTCTTCGTGCGAGAGCGAGAGGTGGTCCTCGTACCAGACGGACTCGAACCCCTCCTCCTCCGCGAGCCTCGCCACGGCGAGCATCCTGTCGAACGCGTTCTCATCCCCGGGACCGCCGTAGGTCTCCACCTGCAGGCCGAAACGCACTGCTAGAGCCCCATGTTCAGTCCTGGAACTCCGCGCCGAAGCCCGCTTCGTGCAGCAAATTGCGGGCTTCGGGGGCATCGTCCGCGTCCAGGGTTAGAACCAGGGCGGCGCGTTCGGTGTTGGAGTGGCGAACGTAGAGGTCGAGGATGTTGATGGCGTTGGAGCCCATCAGGGTCGTCACCTCGGCGAAGACGCCCGGGCGGTTCTCCACCGGGATCGCCACGTCCAGGTTCGTGCCGTCCTTCTCCACCAGTATGCCACCCAGGGCGTCGTAGGCATCGCGGGCCTGCAGGAAGCGTTCCTCGATGGCCCGGCGGTCCTGTATCTCGCTCCCAAGCTGCGCCATCGCCCCCGCAAACGCCCCAAGCGCCTGGCCGAGGGCTGGGGCGTTCTCGGCCAGGATGTCAGACCAGAGTTCGGGGTTCGAGGCTCCCACCCTCGTCAGGTCCCGGAAAGATGGTCCGGCGAAGGAGAGGGCCTCCGGTGAGATATCCGAGGCGACCTTCAGGAGGGCCGCGGCCATCAGATGCGGCAGGTGCGAGAGGGCGGCCATGAGCAGGTCGTGCTTCTCGGGGTCGACGGCCGTGGGGACCGCGCCGAGTTGCCTGACGAACCCGGAGACCTCACGGTAGTCATCTGGGGTGGTGAGATCCGTCGGGGTCAGAAAGTAGCGGGCGCCCACGAAGAGGTTGGCCCGGGCGTTCGTGACGCCGGAGAGCTGGCTCCCCGCCATCGGGTGCCCGCCGACGAAGCGTAGCTTCCGGGCCTGTGCCGCGTTCACGATGGCTCCTTTCGCGCTAGCAACGTCGGTAACGAGAGCGTCGATCGGGGCGAGGTCCTCGATGAGGCTCGTGACCCTGGATATGGGGGCGGCGAGCACGACGAGGTCGGCGCCGCGCACCTCTTCCAGCGTCGAGGCGCGGTTTATGGCGCCGATTCGCTCGGCCTCTTCCAGGACCTGTGGGCTGTCTACGCCCACAACCTCCCAGCCCGACTCTCTGGCGGCCAGGCCGACGGAACCGCCGATCAGGCCGACCCCGACGATGCCTAGCGTGCGGCTCATGCCAGGGCCGCTATGACCCGGTCGTTCTCGCCCGAATCGCCCACCGTCACCCGGCTCCAGCCCGGGTAGCCAAGGGCCTCACCCTCGCGTACGAGAACGCCGGACCTCTCGAAGTCGGCCGCGCCGAACCGGACCATCACGAAGTTCCCCTGCGAGGGGATGAACTCCAGGTCGGCCTCCTGGAAAGCGTCCTGCAGCCGGTTGCGCTCCCTGATCACGAACTCTGCCCGCGCCGTCACCTTCTCCCGCGCGTGCATCGAGGCCGTGGCCGCCACCTGGGCGGCCAGGTTCACCGAGACCGGAAAGCGGACGCGCTCGGCATAGTCCGCAATGTGCTCCGAGGCGATACCGTAACCTACCCTCAGGCCAGCCAGCCCGTGCGCCTTGGAGAACGTGCGGGCGATTACGACGTTGTCCCTCTCCAGCGCCAGGGTGTGGGACTCTTCGTAGGACGGATCGTCCACGAACTCCCTGTAGGCCTCGTCCACGATCAGGACTACCCTTTCTGGCAACGCGTCGGCGAGCTCCCTCACCCCGTCCAGGCCCACGAACGTGCCGCTCGGGTTGTTTGGGTTGCAGAGGATCACCGCCCGCGTCCTGTCCGTGACGGCAGAGAGGAGAGCCTCCGGTTCTATCTCTTGCTCCTCCGTAAGCGGGACCTCCCTTGGCGTCATGCCAAGCACCGCACACACAGAAGGGTAGAGGCTGAACGAGGGCCAACCGTAGACCACCTCCCCGGGAAGCGGGAGGAGTTGAAGCACGTTCAGCAGCACCTCGCTCGACCCGTTGCCCACCAGCACGTGTCGCGTCTCGGTGCCCGGGTTCGAGTCGGCAACCACCTGCCGGAGTCGGGAGGCGTGGCTGTCCGGGTAGCGGTTTGCGCGGGGCAGCACCTCCGAGAGCGCGGCCTCGGCCTCTGGAAGCGGGCCGAATGCCAGCTCGTTCGAGGTCAGCTTCGCGTAGCTGTCGTCGGTTCCCTCAGCCGCCATCCTCCAGGATTTCGGTGGAACGTACGGGCGCAAGGGTTCTAGCTCTTCTCTAAAGGTTACAGGCATCGCAAAAGGCTTCAGGCATCAGGCATCTGCTTTCAGGTCGTGTGTTCGTGTCTCAACAACTAAAGACTAAGGCCCTTTCACTGACCTTGCAACAGGAGTAGATTTCGGAACCGATCACGATTCTTTGCGATTTCCTGCAGCCTGACACCTGTAACCTGTAGCCTGCGCTGATACAATTCCAGATCTTATGACGGATGCCGAGACACAGGAGAAAGTCAGGGAGCTAAGGGAGCGGGTCGACAGCGTCGACCTGGAGCTCATCGAGGCCCTGAGCGAGCGAGCGCGCATCGTGCAGGAGATCATGGCGCTCAAGGCTGAAGCCGGAGCCCCTGTTTACGACCCCAGGCGGGAGGAGGATATCCTCCAGAGCGTGGTGGAGCGAAACCCCGGTCCCATCTACGACTCCTCCATGAGGGATATCTTCGAGCTTATCTTGCACCGCATCCGTGACCTTGAGATCCAACGCGGGGAGTTTCCCAGGTAAGATGGACGTTTCTACGGGCGTAAAGACCGACGTAAAGACAACCAACGGCATGATCCGGCCAGGCACCTTCAGGGTGATAGCCGGACCTTGCACGGTCGAGAGCTACGAGCAGTTCGTGTCCTCGGCGAAGGCCGTGAAGGAGGCAGGCTTCAGCTACGTGCGAGGCGGCGCCTTCAAACCCCGCACCTCCCCGTACTCTTTCCAGGGCCTCGGCGAGGAGGGCCTGAAGATACTTTCCGAGGTCTCGGGGGATCTCGGCCTCAAGGTCGTGACCGAGGTGATGGACCCCTACGATATAGAACTGGTCATGGAGCACGCGGAGGTCCTGCAGGTCGGGGCCCGCAACATGGCGAACTTCTCGCTGCTGAGGAGGATCGGCGCCGCGATAGCGGGAACGGACCACGGGGTTGTCCTGAAGCGGGGTCTCTCCGCGACGGTGGAGGAGTGGCTCCTTGCGGCGGAGTACGTGACGGCCGCGGGCGGGGACAACGTGGTGCTCTGCGAGCGCGGCATCCGCACCTTCGAGACGAGCACGCGCTTCACGCTTGACCTCTCGGCCGTGATCGTGGCCAAGAGGCTGACGGACCTGCCGGTGATAGTGGACCCGTCCCACGCCGCCGGGCGGCGGGACCTGGTCGTGCCGCTCTCCAAGGCCGCGGTCGCGGCCGAGGCCGACGGCCTGATGGTGGAGAGCCACCACGATCCGCAGGAGGCCCTGTGCGACGGGGAGCAGGCGCTCCCGGTCGAGGCGCTGATGGGCATGAAGGACACGCTGCAACCTTTCGCTAGCGCCATGGGCAGGGAGGTCATCTAGTCTCGGACGCAGCCCCCGGAGGCACGATGAGGCGCCTCGGGGACAGGTTCGTGCTCGTGCGCGAGCTCGGTCCGGGCGGGATGGCCCGCGTCTTTCTAGGCCGCGACGAGGTGCTCGACCGGCCCGTGGCCGTCAAGGTGGTCGAGCCCGACCCCGAAGACCCGGAGGTAGGCCTGCGTTTCAGGCGTGAGGGAAGGGCGGCCGCCCGGCTCTCCCATCCCAACATAGTCAGGGTCTACGATGCGGGCGAGGACGAGCTAGACGGGAACAGGGTCTCATACATCGTCATGGAGTACGTCCCCTGCGGCGACTTCAAGGACATGATGGAGAGGACCGGCCCGCTCCCGGAAGCGATGCTCTCGCGGGTGGGCATAGACGTGGCCGCCGGGCTCTCCCACGCCCACGAGCGGGGCATCGTGCACAGGGACGTGAAACCCCGCAACATTCTCATCGACGAGAGGGGTAGCCCCAAGCTGGCCGACTTCGGCATAGCCCGGGCCCTCGACGCCACCACGAGCCACAACAGGGCCGAGTCGTACCTCGGGACGGCGGCCTACTCCTCCCCCGAACAGCTCAAAGGCGAGCGTATCACCGCCAAGAGCGACATTTACTCGCTGGGCGCCACCCTCTACCACGCGGCGGTCGGGAGTCAGCCCTTCCCGGGCAACTCCATCGAGGTCGCGAACCAGCACATGAGCAGGGCGCCCGAGCCCCCACGCAAGAGGGGGGCGAAGATAAGCAAGGATACGGAGGCCCTGATCCTGGCTTGCCTGGCGAAGGACCCCTCGAAGCGGCCCGACGCCGCCCACGTCCGCGACAGGCTGCTCCAGGACGGGGCGGTCGGCGCGGCGGCCGCGGGTTCCGCCGCGGGCATCCGGGCCGGAGGCTTTCCCGGGGAGGAGAGCCTCTCGCGCCTTACGGCGGCCGCAAAGGCGGGCGGCCGGAGGGGTGCTTCCGGGGCGCCGGACCGGACGATCAGCCTTCCCACGCGCACCTTCCGGGCTGGGGCGCGCCAGAGAACGGCGTTGGCCGTGATCGTGATCGCCATCCTCGTAATGGTCCTGGCTGTCGCCGGCGCCTGGGCCCTGCTCGGTCCGGGGGGTGGCGAGACAGGATCCGGGAACGCGGGCGGCCAGCAGGGCGGGGCCGCAGGACCGAAGAAGGAGGCGAAACAGGAGCCGGCGCAGGGGGCTGGCGGGGAGGAGGGGAAGCCTTCGGACGACGCGAACCCCTCGGGCGCAGCCCCACAAGAGGACCAGGCCCAGGCGCCGCCCATCGCGGACGCGGAGCAGGCGGTCTACGACCTGTACTACCAGATGTCCTTCAACAACGTGAACGGTACCTGGGCCATGCTCTCGCCGAGGCTGCAGGAGGAGATAGGATCTCCGCAGCAGTGGGAGCGGCAGCAGGACATCAACACCTTTACCTACATGACGTTCACCTCCTACCCGGTGGCCACGGAGGCCGGGGATGAGGCCGAGGTAACGTTCGTGGTTAGGTTGGACCACACATGGGGCTCCGAGTCCCTCTCGGGGACCTGGGTCTGCGTCAACGAGGACGGGAAGTGGAAGCTCGACCGGCTGGAGAACGAGAAGACCACGCCAGCGTGAGCCCCTGCGAGCCCGCCCACCTGCATAATCGCGGCCTTACCCTATAATCACGCGCGTGATCACGTTTGCAGACAGGTTCGTACTGGAGCGCGAGCTGGGTTCGGGTGGTATGGCCCGCGTCTACCTGGGGCGCGACGAGGTGCTCGACCGTGCCGTGGCCGTCAAGGTCCTGAACCCCGTGCACGGCGGCACCGAGATCGGGGACCGCTTCCAGCGTGAAGGCCGCACGGCGGCCCGCCTCGTCCACCCCAACGTCGTGCAGGTCTACGACGCAGGAGAAGCCCCGTTGGACGGCAGGGAGACCTCCTACATCGTGATGGAGTACGTCTCAGGGGGAGACCTCAAGGAGCTCATCGACCGTCTGGGACGGTTGTCAGGGCCCGAGTTGGCGGGCCTCGGGGGGGAGGTCTGCGCGGGCCTGGCGCACGCCCACGAACACGGGGTGATCCACCGCGACATCAAACCCCACAACATACTGCTCGATGAGAAGGGCCACGCCAAGGTTACCGACTTCGGCATAGCCCGCGCCCTCGACACCTCTCACGCGACCCGTACGGGCTCTTTTCTGGGGACGGCCCTGTACTCCTCGCCGGAACAGCTCAAGGGAGAGAAGGTAACGCCCAAGAGCGACGTTTACTCGCTGGGCGTCACCCTCTACCAGGCGGCGGCGGGAGCCGCGCCCTTCTCGGGTGCGACCCCTATCGAGATCGCGAGCCAGCACGTCTCCGGAACACCGATTCCCCCGCGCCAGCTCGGCGCCGACGTGGACGAAAACGTGCAGGCCCTGATCCTGGACTGCCTCGCCAAAGACCCCGAAGACCGCCCGACGGCCGATGAGGCCCGCTCCAGGCTCGAAACGGTGAAGCGTGACGCGCCTGCACCTCCTCCCCCGGTGGCCCCCGTAACCACGCCAACCCTGGAGGGACAGGCCAGAACCGAGCCCGCGGCGTCCGCGCCCGGCACCGCCGTCCGCACGCAGAAGAAGGGCCGCAAGGCTGGCCTTCTGGCCGCCCTGGCCGTGCTTGCGGTGCTCGCCGTGATAGGAGCCCTCGCCGCGCCGAACCTCTTCGGCGGGGGAGGGGAGGCCGGCTCGGGCAATTCGGGAGAGAACAACGCGCAGGCCGGCGGCAACGGAGAGGGATCCGGTGGGGGACAGAACGAAGGCGGCGGCGGGGGCAGCGAGAACCAGGTCTCGCAAGGTTCGGGCGGGAGTGCATCCGCGAGCGCGACGGCCTCGGCAAGCACGGAGGCGTCTGCCTCGGCCCAGGGTTCCTCCCCGGAGGCTTCGGGGGAGGTGCCGAAACCTGGCGTCTTCACGGCTTCCGCCGCGGAGAACACGGTACAGGCGTTCTACACCATGACCACGGACGGGGATTACGAAGATTCCGCGAGGCTCCTGAGCCAGGACTGGCGGCAGGATACGTTTCCGAACCAGGCCATCTTCGAGGGCACGTTCGACAACGTCAAGAGCGTGAACTTCATCGAGGGACCCGACGCCAGGGTCTCGGGCAACGCGGCCACCGTCACGGGCGAGACCCGCGCCGTGAAGAAAAGGAGAGAGGAACACAACAGGGGGACCTGGTACCTGGTGCGGGAGGACGGCCGGTGGAAGATAGACGGCTGGGACGTTGTCCCGTTGGACAGCCGGCCCGCGTGACGCGCTTAGAGCTCGGGAGATTATTTTGAGGATCGCACTAACGGCGCTCGTGTCCGCGGTTATCGGCGGGCTTGTAACTGCACTCTTTCTGGTTGTCGGGGTTTACGGGCTTGAGGAGAAGTCCGGTAACGTGACCATAAAGGAGGTCGCCCCGGAGCGAGGGTCCTCGGGGACCATGGCCTCGAATGAAGGTTCTTCGGTGCACGAGGTTTACACGAGCGATGGCCGTGGCGTGGTGAGCGTCGATGTGGCCGCCACGTCCGAGGCCGGTCCTGCCGGGGGCTCCGGGTTCGTGGTGGACGAGGCCGGCCACATAGTCACCAACCAGCATGTTGTCCAGGATGCCGAGGACATCTCCGTCAAGTTCGCCGACGGCACGCGCAGGGAGGCCGAGCTGGTAGGGCAGGATCCCTCCACGGATGTGGCCGTCGTGCAGGTAGACGCGCCGCGTGGGGCGCTCTGGCCGCTCACGCTCGGGGACTCGGACACCGTTGGGGTCGGGGAGCCTGTCATCGCCATCGGCAACCCCCTCAACGTCGGGATCAGCGTTACAACCGGTATCGTGAGCGGCGTCGGACGCCCCATCAAGGCCCCGAACAACTACACCATAAACGACGCCGTCCAGACCGACGCGGCCATAAACCCGGGTAACTCCGGGGGTCCGCTGCTCGACAGCGGCGGCACCGTCATTGGGGTCAACGCTCAGATAGCCTCCGAGTCGGGGGGCTTCGAGGGCGTCGGCTTCGCCGTTCCCATCAACACCGTCAAGGACGTGGTGACCCAGCTCATAACCGACGGCGAGGTGGTGCACGGCTACATCGGGGTCTCCATGTTCCAGGTCGGAATAGACGAGATCGCGGCCTACACAGGCCTTACCAAAGCCGAGATGAGAGAGCGGTACGGTTTCCCCGCCAACGGGGCGATAGTCAGCGAGGTAACGGCGGGCGGCCCCGCGGATGAGGCCGGCATCAGAGGTGGACCGGAGAAGGAGATCGAGGGCATAAGCGTGCCCATAGGGGATGTGATCACGGAGGTCGAAGGCGATCCCGTCTCGACCTCCGACGATGTGATAGAGGTCGTCAACTCCGTGAAACCCGGCGACAAGCTCGGGTTGAGCGTGGTGACCCCGGGCGAGAAGGAGCGGCACGTCGAGGTAACGGTCGGTACCCGTCCGGAAGGGGTGTAGGTATTGTCCAACGACGAGTTCAAGCGTGAGGCCGCAAACGCCGCCGTGGAGCGCTACGTCCACAGCGGGATGGTCGTGGGGCTCGGAACGGGCTCTACGGCGACCCTGGCGGTGCGCAGGATCGGGGAGCTCATCGCCTCAGGGGACCTGGGGGACGTGAGCGGCGTGCCGACCTCTGCGCGAACCATGGCCCTGGCCAACGAGCTGGGCATACCGCTCGCCACGCTCGCGGACGTCCGCCCGCGCCTCACCATAGACGGGACCGACGAGGTGTCGCCAGACCTCGCCCTCATCAAGGGTCGGGGTGGAGCCTTGCTAAGGGAGAAGATCGTCGCCTCTTCGAGCGAGGAGGGCCTGATCGTGGTGGCCGACTCGACCAAGGCCGTGGAGGCGCTAGGCGCTGGCCCCCTGCCGGTCGAGATCGACTCCTTCGGCTGGCAGGCGACCCTCGAAGCCCTTGCCTCCCTCGGATGCGAGCCGGAGCTGAGGATGGACCAGGCGGACCCCGACCACCCCTTCGTTACCGACGGGGGCCACTACACCGCCGACTGCAGGTTCGACCCGATCTCCGATCCCGCCGCCCTCGAGGTCGAGATCAAGAAGATACCGGGCGCTCTCGAGTGCGGCCTCTTCGTGTCCATCGCCCGAACCGCCATAATAGCCGGCGAAGACGGGCCGCGGTCTATCGGGGCTACGCCCCGATAGAGCACGCTCCGGCCTAACGGCCTACGCTTGTCAGCACGCTCGGGCTTAAGCCCTCGCTTGTCAGCACGCATCGCCCGGCTTCGCCAGGCTCGCTTTCAGCACGCTCCCTTCGGTCGCTTTCAGCCAGATCCCGCTTCGGCCTGCACCCTGCCGCTCTGAAGCTTCGGTGGCC
>DASUPX010000137.1:0-2710 GCA_036280905.1 Rubrobacter sp.
GCGGTTCCGGATGAGAATGGTCTGAAAGGTGTAAACGGGGGCGTGCCCCCGTGCCTCAGACGACCTCAGAATCTTCGGCCGTAATATCGCGGGAGCTGATCCACCCTTTCGAGAGCGCCAACCGCACGGCCTCCCCCCGGGAGGAGACCCCGATCCTGGGGTAGATGTTGGCCAGGTGGCGCTTGACGGTCGCCTCCGAGAGGTAGAGCGAGACGGCGATCTGCTGGTTGCTCATCCCGCGGGCCACCATGAGCAGCACCTCCAGCTCCCGCCTGGAGAGGCCGTCTGGTCCGGTCTGATCCTCGAGCGTGTCAGGGGACATAACCAAGTCTCCAGGCGGGCTGCTGGCGGCGTTTCGTACGGCCGTGTGCAGCTCTTCGATGGTGGCGCTCTTCACCAGGTAGGCCGAGGCCCCGAGCCCTATAAGCTCGCGTACCAGCCGAGGGTCGTCGTGCATCGTCACGACGATGATCCTCGGCGGCGGTGAGATGCCTAGCATGCGCTCCATCGACTCCCTTGCCCCCATGACCGGCATCTCGACGTCGAGTAGCACCACGTCGGGTTTCAGGCTGTCGGCGAGGTCCACGGCCTCCCGGCCGTTCTCAGCCTCGCCGACGACCTCGATCCCGTCGTCGGTGGAGAGCATCTCCCTTACGCCCTGGCGGAACATGCCATGGTCATCAGCCAGCAGCACTCTTATCTTCATGTTTGCTGACTCACTCTTCCTTCCCGTTCCCACGCGGAAGTAGAACCCTTGCTCCGGCGCCGCCTTTCGGGGGATCGTAAACTCCAGTCCTACCTTCCGGCGGCACGAGACCCGGCAGAGTCGAGACGCGAGAAAGAAGGTCCGCCAATGCTCCTCTTCGCCGGCTTGCCTGCAAACGTTCCCCCGGTGTCCGAAAGCATGATGCTTCGGCCCACTACATAGCCCGGATATTTTACATGGCTATACCCTCCGCCGCACTACCGATTGACGCTGACGTCGGTGGTAAGCCCGTGTCCCTGCAGGTCAGACGCGATCACCGGCCGCGTCCACTTCATCCCGCCCCGGTTCGCACCTTCGGTTCGGGTTGTGCTTGCCGGACGGTCGTGTGCGGTGCCCTACACCCTTCGCCTTCTTACCGGCTCTCCTTTGCGTCGGCCAGAGACTTGCCCCTGTCTGCCAGGGCGAGACGAAGCTGGCCGAGCGCTTTCTGGCCCATGCCGTGGAGCTCTAGCAATTCGGATTCGGTCATATTGGTGAGCTGATCAAGGTCGTGTATACCCGCGTTGGCCAGGGCCCGTTTCGCGGGCTTCCCCAGGCTTCTCGGCAGGCCGCCTCCAGGTGTTTTGTCGCTCATCCTGTTCCCTCTTGATCATCCGAGAAGTCGAAGCTCAGCCAGCGGTCCGGACGAACGGTGAAGAGCACGAATTCTGGCGAGGGTTGCCGGAGTTCCGAGTCGGCGAACCACCGCGCCTGTTCTTCGGGTAGGTACCTGCGGACGACCGCCAGAACCTGTTCTTCCGACGGCGGGCTGTCCTCCCCCACGACGGTCCCCTCGACGGCGACGTATCCGTACGGGAACTCCTCGCGCTGAACCAGAAAACCAAGCACGCCCGCCTCTCGTATGAGCTCGGCCTTTCGTGACCTTCGGCCCTGGGTCCCGGTAAAGAACGAGAGGTTGCCACCGGGCTCGTAGGCGTACCATACCGGTGTGGAATGGGGCGGCCGGCCGCCGCCCCTGGAGACGCTTACCACCCCAACGTGTCGTCCGGCGAGGAATTCCTGGCGCCCGCCCACGGTCATCGGTCCCGGCATGTTTACCTCCTCGTGAACCCCGTCTATCCTGCTGCCTCGACGCGTGCGTTGGGAACGGTGCCACCGTAGATCCCCCTGGGCCCACCCACCGTCCCGCTCGTCACGACTATGCGTCCGCCGGCTCGTAGGTGAGCACCACGGCCCCCGAGTCGAACGTCCGTGTCCCAACGAGCTTCAGGGTCTTCGTGTCGCCCTCGGCGAAGAGGCGCTTCCCGCTCCCCACGACGACGGGGAATATCATCAGCCGGTACTCGTCCACGAGGTCCTGGTGCATAAGGTAGTTCACCAGCTCCGCGCTCCCGAAGACCAGGATGTCTTTGCCTTCTTGCCCCTTGAGCCGCGTGACCTCCTCCGTGACATCGCCCTCGATCAAACCTGAATTTCTCCACTCCAGGGGTTCTTTCAGGGTGGTCGAGACGACGTGTTTGGGGTAACCGTTCATCCAGGCACCGTATTCGCCCGTCTGCTCCTCCATCTGCGGCCAGGCGGCGGCGAAGCCTTCGTAGGTCACCCTTCCCAGCAGGAGGGCGTCGGCCGCAGCCAACTCGTCGAACTTGTACTGGTCCCGGTCGGCGCTCCCGAACTTGAAGGTCCATGCGGGGTTCTCCACAACGCCGTCCAGCGAGACGAACTCGGATACCACAAGCTTTCTCACGCTAGTCCTCCTTTACGACCCGAAACGTCATGTGCGTCACGCCCGGCGCTTCTATGATCTCGGTCCTCTCCAGCTCTACGTGCTCGGGCCCGAGGTTGTCGAACAGCCTGACCCCACCACCGAGCAGCACGGGCACGAGGTCAACGTGCACCTCGTCGAGTAACCCGGCCCGGAGACACTGCTGAACGAGGCTCGCCGCGCCGACCGCCACGTGCTTCTCGCCGGCCAACTCCCTTGCCTTCTCGACCGCACTCTCT
>DASUPX010000138.1:0-2789 GCA_036280905.1 Rubrobacter sp.
GGTCGACGCCCCTTGCAGGCCATCAGCTTTCGGCACGTTCGAGAAGCCGAAAGCTGAAGGCTGAAGGCCGATAATAGGACGATGTCCAGGGTCATAGAAGAGGGCCTCTCCGGTCGGCCGGTTGCGGAATGTGCCGCGGCCGAGGTCGCGAATGCCCTGACCAGATCCTTCGAAGGCTACGTGACGCCGGTACACGTAACGGCGCAGGGGTACGAGCGCCGTTTTCGTCCGGAGCACGTGGACCCCTTCGCCAGCTACGTGTATTTCCGTGGGGTCGACCCGGCCGCGGTGCTTCTGGTCGCCCGCCGGGGATGGAGCAGCCGCATCGCGGCTGTGGCCGTCGCGCCCCGGGAACGCGGGAGGGGCCTCGGGGGACACATAATGAGGGCCGCCATCGACGAGGCCGTCGTGAGGCATGACCAGTGCATGCTGCTCGAGGTTTTCGAGCACAACATGCCCGCAGTGAAACTGTATGAGGGGCTCGGTTTCAGGCCCGTGCGAAGGCTCCTCGGCTACCATCGCGAGGCCGGCGAGGCAGCGCCCGAGACTACGGACAAGCTCCGCGAGCTCGATCCCCTCGCCTTCGCGCGCGTCGTGGCGAACGAGGGTGAACCTGACCTGCCGTGGATGCTGTCCGCGGAGACGCTCTCGGGGACGGTCTCCCCCGCGCAGGCCTACCACCTCGACCATCGCGCCTACGCCCTGATCGGGGACCCGGCGGCAGACACCATTACCCTGGTCGCTCTCGTCGTGCCCCGCTCCCACCGGCGAAGCGGATGGGGCACCCGGCTCATGCAGGCTCTCGTTGCCAGATTTCCTGGCAAGGCATGGTCCATACCGCAGCTAGTTCCCGAAGAGCTAGCGCCCACCTACTTTACGCGGTACGGCTGGAAGCAGATGGATACGAACCAGCAGGAGATGGTACTTGACCTTACGGGGAGGTCGGGACGTGGCCAGGATAGATAACATATCGCTCCTGATCCATGACCTCGACGCGGCCGTTACGCCTGCGGGAAGCGGGCCGCTCCGCAGCAGGCGATTTGGAGAGCTCCGTGTTCACTCCCCCGCCTCGGTAGCCGTATCCGGGGACCGTATCGTTGCTGTCGGTCCTCCGGAGGAGGTGTGGCGGGAGGTTCCGCGAGGGGCCGAGTTCGATAGCCTGGATGGGCGTGGGAAAGTGGCGCTACCCGGGCTTATCGACTGCCACGCGCACCCGGCCTTCCTCGGGGACCGGGCGGCCGAGTTCGAGCTACGTTCCTCGGGTGCCGGCTACGAGGAGATCCACGCTTCGGGTGGCGGCATCAGGTCCACGGTAGCGGCGACGCGGGCGGGAAGCGAGGAAGAGTTACAGGCGGCCGTCGAACGTCATCTCGGGTGGATGCTGGAACACGGGACCACGACCGTGGAGGCCAAGTCCGGCTACGGCCTCGACCTCGAGACGGAGCTGAAGTCCCTGCGGGCGATAGCAGCCGCGGGAGAGGGCAGCCCGGTCGACGTGTGCCCCACCTTCCTCGGGGCGCACACGGTCCCGCCCGAGTTCGAGGACGCGGCAGGGTACCTGGAGTTCGTGATCCATGAGGTGCTACCCCAGGCGGCGCCCCTCGCCCGCTTCGCCGACGTCTTTCTGGAACGTGGATCCTTCGAAGCGCCCGAGGCGGGGCGCTACCTGCAGGCGTGCCGCGAGCGGGGGCTTATCCTCAGGTTGCACGCCGACCAGTTCTCGCAAAGGGGGGCGATACCACTTGCCGTAAAGCTCGGCGCCAGGAGCGTGGACCACCTGGAGGCAACGGGGGAAGAGGAAGCCCGACTGCTGGCAAACAGCGATGTCGCGGCGGTGCTTCTTCCGGCCTGCGGGCTCTTCCTCGACCTCCCCCTCCCGCCAGCGCGACTCCTGGCCGACGAGGGGGCCATCGTCGCCCTGGCGACGGATTTCAACCCGGGAAGCTCCTTCTGCGAGTCGCTTCCGCTGGTGATGAACCTCGCCTGCACGCGTCTCGGCCTCTCGCCCGCCGAGGCCCTCTGCGCCTGCACGAGCAACGCCGCCCACGTGCTCGGCCTGCGGGACGTGGGCAGGCTCGCACCGGGCTACAGGGCCGACGTGCTCATCCTCGACGCCCCTGACTGGCGCCACATCGCCTACCACCTCGGCGGGGACAGGTTCGCGGCCAGGATAAAGTCCGGGCAGGTCCTCTGAACGCCGACGAGTTGATGTTCTCTAGCTATCAGCTGTCAGCTTTCATGTTCTGACTTGGAGGCTATTGCCGAGAGCTTGCGCGTCGGCTTATGTCCGGTGCGATCCGCTGTACACTGTGCTCATGCCGACTACCGTACGCATAAAGCCAGAGGTAATAACCGCCCACAGGCTCAGGATCGAGATGTTCGGCCTCGAGGACGAAGACATAGAGAACACCATCAGGATGAAAGGCTGGGCCTGGGTGCTGGCCCGCCACGGTTGGGTGTACGCCGGCGAGCCGGACTTCGTGAACCGTCAGATCCGGGAGGTCATAATCGCCCTGCCGGACATCGCCTTCGAGCCCGACGCCATAGAAGAGTCCGTGAAGACAGTGCTCGAGAAGGCCCGTTCGGAGGAGGAACGCGAAGAAGGACGCCTGCTCCTGCGCCGGGCCTTCGAGAAGACGGGCCAGTTGGAGGAGGCCGAGACGTTTCTTTCGGACGGCACCGGCGAGTAGCGCGACGCCGGAGGCGGTAGGAGTAGGGTCAGCGCGGGCAACTAGCCCAATTGGGGGATGCGCCGCGACCTGAGGGGGGATTATCCTTCGGGGAGAAGC
>DASUPX010000139.1:0-4138 GCA_036280905.1 Rubrobacter sp.
ACGAACGCCGCCGGCCACAGCCGCATCTTCGCGCCGGTGGTCTTCATCTCGATGCGCTCCGCTGCGAGATGCCCAGCGCCCCCGGGAAGGCTTCGCCCGCGCGGTTGATCGAGCGGGTTGCCGCCCAGCGAAGCAGCCCCAGCTTGCGCCGCCGGAGGGGTCCGGACTTGGTAAGCCGGTCGGCGATGAGCTCGATCAGCGAGTTCAGGTCGTGCATGCAGGCCGCGTGGCCGAGGATGCACGCCTCGATCTGCGCCTCAGAAGGATGCCGCCGCAAGGTCTCATGGATCTGGTGAGAGCACTCGACGATGCGCCAGCAGAGCCGCCCGGGACTTGGCGGCTCCTCGGGCCCTTCGAACCCGATGATCTTCTGCGGGGAGAGCCGGCGCGCCCGGAACTGCAGGCGAGCCCTTTGCAGCGAAGCCGCCAGGATCACCAGGGCGAAGGCGATCCCCGGGACGTCGGCGAACGCTATCGTCAGGACGCCGACGATCCAGGCGTTCCACGCCGATAAGGAGCCCGCGAAACCCAGCACGAACGGCGACGCCAGCAACCACGCTCCGGCGCCGGCCTTGACCACTTCCGCGGTCCGCGGGCCGGACACGATCGGCACCCGCCACGTCGCCATGACCAGGCAGACGCCTATGACCCAGGCGTTCGCCGAGGCGTTCGCCGAGCTTACGGTGTCTCCGAGGTCCCCGAAGGCCCAGGGGACCGCACACAGGTACACTCCCAGCAACACGGTGGCCCATTTACGCCACCCGCTGAAGGACGCCTTCATGCCAGACACCCTCGACAGGCGCAGGCCGTCACGCCGCCGGACGGGGCAGCGCCCGCCGGACCCCTGTCTTGAGCAGTTGTTCCGCCTCGCGCTGGAGCTGGCGCACCCGCTCCCGCGAGAGCCCCAGCTCGGCGGCGAGCTCGGCAAGCGTCGGTGGGTCGCGGTAGTCGAGGCCGTGGCGCCTCACGAGCACGTAGCGGGCCTTCTCAGGCAAACGTTCGATGGCCTCCCTGAGCCCCGCCGCCTCCATCTCTCTCACGACGACAGCGTCCGGGGCGTCCGAGGCCGCCTCCCCGGTAACGAGGTCCCCGAGACGAGAAGCCCCGTCCCCGTTCGATGCCGGCTCATCGAGGCTCGTGGCGTCCGGGATGGTCGCCTTCACCTGCCTCACCTCATCGGCGGTCCAGTCCAGCCGCTCGGCGACCTCCTCGTCGGCCGGCGCCCTCCCGAGCTCGGCCGAGAGATCTCCGGCGGCGCGTCCGACCTTCCTTAGCCTCTCCCCCATGTGCACCGGCAGCCTTATGGTGCGGCCCTTGTCCGATACGGCCCTCCCCACGGCCTGCCTGATCCACCAGGTGGCATAGGTGGAAAAGCGGAAGCCGCGGTCGGGATCGTACCTCTCGACGGCCCTCATAAGGCCCATGTTGCCCTCCTGGATGAGGTCCTCGAAGGGTACGCCCATCTCGCGGTACTTCTTGGCCACGCTTACCACGAGCCTAAGGTTCCGCTCGATCAGCTTCTTGCGGGCTCGCTCGTCCCCCTGCCCGGCCCGCCGGGAAAGAGCGATTTCCTCCCGACGCGTCAGCAAACCCCATCTGCCTATGCGGTCCAGGTACCCGGCCAGCAATTCCGGGGTTTCGCGCTCCTGCTCTCGAGGAGGAACTCCCGTGTAAACCGTGCTCAGCATCTCTACATCATCCCCCAAATCTTCGGCCGTCCGGCCTCACCAGAAACCGGCGTCTTTGCCCACCCTACTCGCCAAACCCGTGCGGGAGTGCCTTGCCGCCCCCGCCCGGCACGCCCGTCCCGCGGAAGCTCGCCCGGAGACCCCGTTTTTCACTTCGTTCCTCACTTCCACCCCCGAGTATCCACGTCCACCAGGGGCGGCGAGGATCTTCGCCACCACCCCGGAGGGCTTCGGCCCTGCTCCGCTCCCTGTGCTGCGCCGACTCATCGAACCGGATGGCGCGAGAGCGGTATTCCTCGCCCCTCAAGCGGTGGACGTGCTCCTGGTGGTGGTCTCGCTCTTCGGACGTCGCCGACGCGTCGCGCAGCTCGTAGGTTCCTTCGAGGGTGCTCGGAACCCCACTTTCGCTCGTCTCACTTCCGCCCGACTCCACCGGCCGTGCTCCTTCCTCTAGCCACCTGCGAACCGCCGGTCCCTGGATGACCCCGGGTGTGACCCTTGGGTGACTGACGAGCCGATGCGGGCATCATTGCTCCGAGGCACGATCTGCCCCTGGTTGGTTCAGGCCTACGCGCCCCTCCGTGGGCTCCGTCGGGTGCGGGAAGCCTTCTTGTCCCTGCTCGACCGTATGCACCAGCGTGTGCAGGAAGGCGGCGTCGCTTAGGGCCTCCGCATCGTAGGATACGTTGCCCTGCAGAATGAGCGTTCCCCCGACGGAGAGCACGTGCCGCTCCTCTCCCACCCTGAACCTCACCTCGCCCTGAAGTACCTGGACGGTGGAGGCGCCCGCTACACGCCTCTCGCCCGTGCGGCGCCCGGCGGCGATGGCCGTGAGCGCCAGCCGCAGAGAGGGTTCGTGGGCGAGGATGAGAACGCTACGGCCGTGGTCCTGGAAGCTCTTCTCGTCCCTGAGCACTTCGACGACGCTCGCGTAGTCGAACGCCCGCACCGGCTTGCGCAGCTCGGTGTTTGCTTCGGGGTTACCGGTTTTGTCGTGTCGCACGCGTACACCTCCCTTGGGGTCGCTGGCGTTGGCGAAAGATTCCTACACTGTTCTCGCAAAGTGTGCGCGCAAAGATTGATGCCTTACACGTCGGATCGGCAGTTGAGACCCTTTCGTACTCATCCTTGTTTATCCATTGGGTGGAGAGCACGGAGGCCTGCCTTCCGCTACCGATCATTTTCTCGCCCATACTCTCGCTCATGAACCACACCTCCGATGGTCTCGCAAGTCCTTCCGTCGAACTAAAGAGGGGGCGCGTGAACACGACAGGTAGTCTATGAAGTGTTTCCGCGGCATCACGTTTGCCGCCTCGCCCCCGCTGCGACCCGGCCTGGGGTCGAGCGCCACCCACCCGACGCCGGCCCAGGGCCCGATGAGCAGGGAGGCGAGCTCACCCGGGGTGCAGGCCCTCACGTACCATCCTCCGCCTGGCGCCTCGGCGAACAGGTATCCACGGGCGGCCCACCCGGCGGAGAATACCGGTAGCACTTGGCCCTTTCCCTCAAGGGGCACGCGTAAGACCTCCAGCCCCTCGTCGCCGTCCCTGGCCACCACGTGGTGCGAGCGCGCCGGAAGTCCCTCGGGGACACTGGTCACGAAGCTTCCTCGCTGCTTTCCGTCGAACTTGGTCGCCACGTCGCGCTCCTTCTTCCGTACCGCCTCTAAGATGGCGAAATCGTCTGGGCCTTCTCTCGCGATTGTCCCTCGCCCGTGTCTGGGGCTTGTCATCTTCTGTAAGGGTTCCGTAAGGATTACGCCGAGAGAGCACATCTGGGGAGTTTTGTCCGCTCTATTGCGGAGAGGGTGGAACCGGGGCCGAAGGGGAAGGCGGCTCGCTCATCGCTCTGGTTGATCGTTACACTAGGGACCGGCCGCCGCACGGGGTGTTTACCATCGACGCCAGCGGCGAGGCGGTGCTTCTCCATTTCGGCTTCCAAGGGGAGGGAGGGCTCTGCCTGGACCCGGCAGAGCCGCGAGCAGCTCGGCGACCGGGGGAAACCACCGACGGATACCCCGTTTTGTCGCTGTTGGACCCTCTTACCGAGGCTCGAGAGCGGAGGATGGAAGCCACGGCTTCTCGTATTGCGATCCCGGTCCGAATTCCGTGCGCAACAGACATCCACGCGCTTACCCCCGGTGACCGTTGAGCGAGATGGCTGGCGTCTCGTCCAACGGCGCGCCGCCGTCCACGGCGTACTCGTCGATCAGGCGCTTCAGGTGCTTGGCGTCGACGGTCTCGTACTCGATCAGCTCTGCGGAGAGCTTGTTCAGGAGGTCCCTGTTCCTGACCAGCAGGTCTTCCGCGGTGTCGTAGGACTCGTCGACGATGCGACGGATCTCCTTGTCTATCTGGAACGCGATCTCGTCGGAGTAATCCGGCTGGTTGTTGAAGTCGCGGCCCATGAAGACCTGACCCTGCTGGTGCCCGAGCGCCATGGGGCCGAGC
>DASUPX010000140.1:0-7995 GCA_036280905.1 Rubrobacter sp.
CGTCGACGAGCAGTTGCGGCGCCTGATCCTGAGGGGTGCCTCCGTCGATGAGATGGAGACGGTCGCCAGGCAGGCCGGCATGATACCCCTCAAGCAAGACGGGTTGGCCAAGGCGACCCAGGGCATCACCACGGTCGAAGAGGTACTGCTAACGGTCCTTTGAAAGCACGCTCCGGCTTCGCCTACGCGTGCGCACGTCGCCCTGCGGGCGGCTTGTCAGCACACTACGGCCTTCGGCCTCCGTTTGTCAGCACGCTTCGGCTTCGCCTCGCTTTCGGCTGGTCGTCTCTCTCCGTAACGACAGCTTCGACATAAGGCTTTTCCGGGCAGCGAACCTTCAGAGCGGAAGGGTGCAGGCCGCAGCGGAATCTGGCTGACAGCGAGACCCGAAGGGGCGAAGCGTGCTGACAAGCTGCCGCAGGCAGCGTGCTTTCATAAGACCGTTAGCAGTACATCTTCGACCGTGGTGATGCCCTGGGCCGCTTTGGCCAACCCATCTTGCTTGAGGGGTATCATGCCGGCCTGCCTGGCGGCCGTCTCGATCTCGTCGACGGAGGCACCCCTCAGGATCAGGCGCCGCAACTGCTCGTCGACGAGCATGATCTCGTACACCCCGATCCGGCCGGCGTAACCGGTCCCGGAGCACCTCTCGCAACCCACGGCGGCGTGGAAGTTGTTCTTCATCCCATCGGAAGGCCGTTCCCCGGGCTCGAGTTCCCGGATAAGCTCGTCGTCCACCTCTGCGGGGCGTTTGCAGCGCTCGCAGAGCCTTCTGGCGAGCCGTTGGGCTATCACGCAGTCTACGGCAGAGGCCGTGAGGAACGGCTCCACCCCCATGTCGGTAAGGCGCGTGACGGCGGATGGGGCGTTGTTGGTGTGGAGGGTGGCCAGGACGAGATGGCCCGTGAGAGCCGCTTCTACGCTCGTCTTGGCCGTCTCCCTATCTCTTATCTCCCCGATCATGACCACGTCGGGGTCGGAGCGCAGGATGCTCCTGAGGCCGGCATGGAAGGTGAGCCCGATCCTGGGGTTGACCTGCACCTGGTTGATCCCCCGCATCCTGTACTCGACGGGGTCTTCGACCGTGACGATGTTCCTCTCCGTTGCGTTGAGCTCACCGAGTGTGGCGTAGAGCGTGGTGGACTTGCCCGAGCCGGTTGGCCCCGTGACAAGCACGGTTCCGTACGGTCGCCGGTACACCTTCTCGTACCCGCGAAGCATGCTCCGGGAGAGACCTAGCCCCCGCAAATCGGTGCGGAGATCAGCGTTGTCGAGCAGCCTTAGCACGACCTTCTCGCCGAAGGTGGTGGGCAGCGTGGCGACCCTCATGTCCATCCTGCCGTCCTCCAGGGTGGCCGAGAATCGGCCATCCTGTGGCAGGCGCCGTTCCGCTATGTCCAGGCTGGCGAGCACCTTGAGCCTGGCCACGACGCCGCCCTGGAGGGCGGAGGGTACGCTCATTACCTCCCTGAGCACGCCGTCTACCCTGAAGCGCACCCTCAGCTCCTCCCCGCGGGGCTCGAGGTGGATGTCGGAGGCCCCGGCACCGGCCGCCCTGCGCAGGATGGACCCGACTAGCCTTACGGTTGGAGCACCTGTTGGGCCGCGGTGCTCCCGCAACTCCACGTTCTCATCGTCTTCCTTCGGGACCTCGGCTGAGGCTTCCTCCAGGAGATCGGCTACCTCGTCGCCATCGCCGAACAGGCGATCGAACACCCTGCGCAGGTCGCTCGCCGAAACGACGACCGGGCTGATGGTGTAACCGGAGAGCATGCTGAGGTCCTCTATGGCGTGCAGGTTGGCCGGGTCTTTCATGGCGACCACCAGCCGTCCATCTTCCACGCGCAGGGGCAGCATTCCGTACCGGCGCAATACCTTCCTCTCCACCAGCCCTGCCACCTCGGGGTCCACGTCGTCCGTGCCCAGCTCCACGAACGGCAGGCGCAGCCTGCGGGCCATTGCCCTGGCAAGATCCGACTGCCCCACGTACCCAAGCGAGAGAAGAACCCTGCCGACCCCCTGACGCTGCTGCCGCCCGAGGCGGTAAGCTTCATCTAGCTGTCCGGTGGTGATGACCCCGTCGGACACCAGGATCTCACCGATGCCCCGCGACCTTCCGCCGGCCGGCGTACGGCTACGAGACCGCATGGGGCGGAGCAAGGACTATGTCGCGGCGGACACGGTGCACGAAAGAGTTATCGGTTCACCCAACCGAAACTCTAGCTTGTGGCGGTACCCTTCCGTCGGTCTAGCGTCCCGCCTTGGCCTTCTCCCGAAGAAAATCCTGATAGTCGTCGGTAAAGAAGTGGCTCTGCCCGTCGGCCTTCAGGACGTAGTAGAGGTAGTCGGTACTCGCGGGGTTCAGTGCCGCCTCAAGGGACTCGCGGCTGGGGTTGCAGATGGGAGCCGGTGGTAGGCCCTTGTTCTCGTAGGTATTGTACGGCGAGTCGATCTTCAGATCGTCGAGGGAGAGGTTCTCCTTTGGCCTCTCCAGGGCGTACTGGATCGTGGCGTCGATCTGGAGCGGCATATCCCGGTCCAGACGGTTGTAGATCACCGACGCCACCAGCGGCTTCTCCCGGGGGCTCGCGGCTTCTCTCTCGATAAGGGAGGCCACGATCACGAGTTGATGCTCGGTCAGCCCTAGCCGGTCTCTAGCCCCTGGGATATCGAGGCTCTGTGTCTCAATGAGGTACTGCCCTAGCAGCCTGTCGACCACCTGACGCGCGGTGACGCCCTTCTCGAAGTCGTATCTGGCCGGGTACAGATAACCTTCCGTGGTCTCTATACCGCGGTGTTCGAGGAACGCGTAATCGTAGTCCGTCTCCCGGGCCGCCCCCTCGAAGTCAGCGACGGAAACCCCGCTGTCTTTCGCCACGGTTCGGGCAGTCTCCTCCAGCGTGAGGCCCTCGGGGATGGTTACCGTGATGGTTGGGGCAGCCTTGCCAGCGGCGAGCTTGCGCAAGATCACGTCGGCATCCTGGCCCCGCTCGAAGGTGTAGCGTCCGGTCTGTATCTCGGTCCCGTACCCCTCGTAGCGCGCCTGCAGCTTGAAGACGAAGGCGCTCTTTATTACGCCGGCCGCTTCGAGCTTGTCGGCGACGTCCGAAAGGGTGTCGCCCTTTACCACATCTACCACGACCGGTCCCTCCTGCGCACGCACGTCCTTGCCCCCTACCGCCGCCGTGTAGATGAGGTAGACGGCGCCCAGAATGGCCACGACCACTAGGATACCGAAAACGGTCGGGCCAGCGTTCGAGCGGCGCGTGCGGCGGATCCTACTGCGGTCCGGGCGCCCGAGGGCTTCGAGTCTTGCGTCCAGCTCCTCCCGGTCCCGCCGCTTCTTGTCGTGGCGCCTCAAGTGTTCCTTCCGGCCTCGAGATACTCCTGAAGCATCCTGGCTGCCGCCAGGTGGTCCACCCTGACCGGCTTCCTCTTTCGGCTCCCCTTCTTGCCACGGCTCCCGGCGGCGATGCGGGTCGTGAGCCGCTCATCCCACTCCACAAACAACAGGCCGGGAAAATCCCGTTTCAAGGCATCCAGTGTAGCCAAAATCTTCTGCGCCTGGAATCCCACCTCGCCTCCGAGCGTCCTTGGAACCCCGACGACGACCTCTCGCACATCCTGTTCTTCGACCAGGCGGTCCAGAAACGAGGGGAGCTCCCCACTCGGCACCACCTGAAGGGGGTTGGCGATCACACGCCCGGGATCGGAGACGGCGACGCCGGTGCGTACGTCCCCCACATCAAGGGCGGCGACGCGCCCGCGGCCGGCCCCGGGCAGGGCCTACTCCCCGCCGGCGAGACGCTGGTCCAGGATCTCCCGCACCCTGGCCAGGGCGTCGGGGATGGCACCGAGATTACCGCCACCAGCCTGGGCCATGGTAGCACCCCCTCCTCCTCCACCGCCGAGCACACCCGATACCTCGCGCACTATCTCCCCAGCCTCGACCTTCTGTGACACGTCGGGGTGAAGGTTTGCCACCAGCACGGCCTTCCCGTCCAGTGCGGCGGCGAGAACCACCGCCGAAGGTCCGTCGAGACGGTTCTTGATGTCGTCGGAGATCTGGCGCAGCCCCCTGACGTCGGCCGCGACGACCTGGCCCGTCACCACCCTGGTGCCGTCGACCTGCTGGGCACCTTCAACCAGGTCTCCGACCTCCTCGAGGCCACGCTTGAGGGTCTCTTGACGGGCCGCCTCGCGGGATTCCTGAACTTCCTGGCGCAAGCTGCCCACGGCCTCGGGAAGGTCGTCGATCTCGACCTTCAGCGTCGCCGAAATCTCTTCGGCCCGCTCGGTGGCGTCGGTAAGGTACGTCAGCGCCTCGCGGCCCGTTATGACCTCGATGCGGTATAGATCGGCGCCATGCTTACGGTTCGACAGGATCTTGAAAGCCCCGATCTCCGCGCTGCCCCGGACGTGTGTGCCGCCGCAGAGCTCGCGCGAGAAGCCATCAACCTCAACCACCCTGACGAGGTCGGAGTACTTCTCGCCGAAGAGCATCATCGCGCCGAGGTTACGTGCCTCCTCCAGGGTCGTGGTGAAGTACCTGATCGGCTGGTTCTCTGTGATCTTCTGCAGCGAGATCTCCTGAACGCGCCGGATCTCCTCGTCCGTCACCCTCCCGCCGTAGCGGTAGTCGAACCTGAGCCGGTCAGGACCCACGTAGCTACCGGCCTGCACGACTTCCTGCCCGAGAACGGCCCTCAGAGCCCAGTGCAAGATGTGCGTTGCGGTGTGGTTCGCTTCTATCTGCTGGCGGCGCACCCGGTTGATGGAGGCGACAACTGCGTCCCCGGTGCTAAAGGCCCCGCGTTCGGTTCTCGCCCTCAGCACCTGGTAATCCCCGGCGGGGATGGCGTCAACGACCTCGAGTTGACCTTCATCCGAAGAGATCCAACCCTCGTCCGCCACCTGCCCGCCGCCAGTCGCGTAGAAAGGGTTCTCCGCGAGAACCACGTACACCTCGTCGTCAGCCTCCGGGACGGGCTCTATGGCCACTATCCTGGTCTCGACCTGCTCGCGCTCGTAGCCGACGAAACGGCTCCTGATGTCCTCATCCCTGAACGCGGCGACGACCCGGTCGTAGCCCTGTACGGCTTCCCTGGCCCGATCCCTCTGCGAGTCCATCGCCGCCCGGAACCCCGCCTCGTCGAGCGAGAGCCCTCTGTCGGAGAGGACCTCCCGCGTTACATCGACCGGGAACCCGTAGGTGTCATGGAGCATGAACGCGAGTTCACCGGGAAATTTTCCGCCGTCGAAGCGCCGCAGCTCCTCCTCCAGGAGATACATACCTTGATCGTAGATCTGCAGAAAGCGAGCGGCCTCGGCTTCCACGACCCGTCTGATATCACCCACGGCATTGAATAGCTCGGGGTAGGCGTCTTTCATGTAGTTGGCTACTTCGCCTGCCAGGCTAGCGAGAAACTGGGGGCTCTGTGTTTGCGGGTTCACCTTCGCCAGATGCAACCGCGCCTGCAGGGCAGCCCTACGAATGATCCTTCGTAGCACGTACTCACGTCCCGTGCTGCCGGGTCTGACCCCGTCCGCGATCAGAAACGCCATCGACCTGGCGTGGTCTCCGAGGATGTACAACGAGCGATCAACCGCCGCCGACATCCCGAACTCGATCTTGTAATCGTCACGAATCCGGTCGTATACCGGGGAGTACACGTCTGTCTGGTAGACGTAGGGGACGTTCTGGACCGCGGCGGTAGTACGTTCGAGTCCCATACCCGTATCGATGCCGGTCTTGGCCAGCGGGGTCAGGGTGCCGTCCTTGCGCTGCTCGTACTGGTTGAAGACGAGGTTCCATATCTCCAGGAATCGCGGATCGCCTTCTTCTCCCCCGGGGCCGTATCTGGGGTCGGCTTGTGGATCGCCGTGCGAGTACTCTTCGCCGTAGTCGTAGTAGATCTCCGAGCACGGGCCACACGGGCCCGAATCCCCCGGTGGTCCCCACCAGTTCTCGCTCTTGGGAAGACCGAAGATCTTGTGCTCGGGTACCCCCACGTTCATCCAGAGTTCTTTGGCTTCCAGATCCTCGGGGGCGTCCTCATCCCCCTCGAAGATCGTGATCCAGAGCCTCTCTGGCGGGAGCCCCAGCTCTACCGTGAGGAACTCCCAGGCCCAGGCGATGGCCTCTCTCTTGAAGTAGTCGCCGAAAGAGAAGTTCCCGAGCATCTCGAAGAACGTCAGGTGGCTCTCGTCGCCGACCTCTTCTATGTCCTGGGTCCTGAAGCATTTCTGGGCGCTCGTCGCCCTCGGGGTCGGGGGCCTATCCTGGCCGGTGAAGTAGGTGATGAACTGCTGCATTCCCGCGGTCGTAAGAAGAACCGTCGGGTCGTTGTGGGGGATCAGGGAGGCGCTGGGGTAAAGCCGGTGACCCCTCTCCACGAAGAAGTCCAGAAAGCGGCGCCGGATCTCGTTACTCTGCACGGGCGCCGTCCGGGGTAAGCGTGGTCTCCTCCTGATCCTCCTCGAGCTGTTCGAGCTCCACACGCAGGTCTTCTATGGCCCTCCTGAGGAGGCGGGAGACGTGCATCTGGCTCACGCCGATGTGGTCGGCGATCTCGGTCTGGGTCTTGCCCTCGTTGAAGCGGAGCCGCAGAATCTGCTGCTGCTGGCCCTTGAGGCTTTCGATGGCCTCCTGCAGAAGCAGACGGTCCTCGAGGCCGTCAATCTGGGACCGGTCATCGGCCTGGAGGTCGATGATGGTATCCCCCTCCGGCTCATCCTGACTAACCGGGGCGTCCAGGCTGGCCGTGTTGTAGGCCCTCCCGAGTGTCAGGGCCTCGGCCACGCCTTCCACGTCAGCGTCCAGGGTTTCGGCCAGTTCCTGAAGGGAGGGCGAACGACCCGTCCTGACCGTCTCGTCCCTTATCACCTCTTTCGCAGACTGGCGGAGCTCCTGCAGGCCGCGCGGGACGCGCATGGCCCATCCCTTGTCGCGGAAGTAGCGCTTGATCTCCCCCAGAATATTGGGCGTCGCGTAGGTGGAGAACTCTATCTTCCGGTCCACGTCGAAGCGGTCCACAGCCTTTATGAGGCCGACGGAGGCGACCTGCACCAGGTCGTCCAGGGGCTCACCCCGGCCAGCGAACTTGCGTGCCAGGAACTCGGCCAATGGGAGCTGTTCCTGGATTACACGTTCCCTGGCACCGCGATCGCCTTGCTTGTGGTAGCGGACGAGCAGGCGCCTCGTGCGCGCTTTGTCCGGTCTGCGGTAGCGCCGGCTCACGAAACCATCTCCACCACGGTGCGCCACCGCGTCCCTTCGTCACCCTCGCCCGAGGGCTCCTCCACCTCGGCCAGCACACCCTCGTCGGCGAGCGAGAATCGGAAACGGGTCGAAACGCCTGCGGAATGGAAGCCCTCGAGCGCCTCTACAGCCTCCTCGAGGCCGCCGACGCCGACCCTGGCCCGGGCCACCATCCCCGCGAGCACCAGGCCGACGCAGGATGTCATGTCCTCGCGCGGCGGGAGCTCGAGATAAGCATACTCTTTCTGGCGCTGATCTTCGGTCAATCCGGATCCCTCTCTCGGCTCTGATCTGCTGCTTGCGGGGATGATTCCGAAACCTGTCCATCCGGCACGGGCTCCGTCGCGGCTCCCGCAGCTTGCGCAGCGTCGGGGTCGGGCGGGGCGCCACGTGCGGTGTGGTGGCCGCCGCCATGTTCCTCGAGGTCGTGCAGAATCTCCTGCCGCCTCTGCGCCGAGGCCTCCCGGCCCGCCGAGACGGCACGCTGGTAGCGGCGCCGGATGGTGTCGGGCAGGTCGCGCGCTGCCCTGGGAAGGTTCTTGCGTACGTCCTCATTGGTCGCGTAGATGGTACCAGCAACCCCGATCACGACACCGGCGACTACCCGTCCCCAGCTCGCCATTACTCTTCACCTTCTTGACGCTTCTCGCCGCCCAGGAAGGTGCTGATCCCCCGCGATAGGCCGGCCGTAGCCGATGAGACCTTGATCACGCTCCCCCTCACGCCGCGCGTGA
>DASUPX010000141.1:0-3670 GCA_036280905.1 Rubrobacter sp.
CGCTCGTAAGCCTCTTCGAGCTCTTCGAGGGCGTGGATCAGGGTCTCGGGAACGTAGCGGCCCCCGAAGGGACCGAAGTAACCCTTATCAGTTTCTTGCCGCAAGGACGAACCTCCGCACCAACTCGCCGTTTTTTCTGCCCGGCCCGTCCTCCAGGGAACTCGATGCGTCAACCCCGAAGGGCTTGAAGAACTCGACCGCCTCGCGCACGTTCTCCGGGCCAAGCCCCCCGGAAACGACGATGTTATCACGTCCTCTCAGAGACTTCGCCACCCCCCAGTCGAACCGCTCTCCCGTGCCCCCCCGAGCCCGTGCGCTGTACGCGTCGAGCAGGAACAGATCTGCCTCGTACTCGTCGATCGCCTCGAGGGTGGCCGCACTCCGGACCCGCAGCGCCTTCATCACTTTGACGCCTGCCTCCCGCAGGTCGGTTACGGTCTCGGGTGTCTCGTCACCGTGCAACTGAACGAGGTCCAACCCGACCTCCTGCGAGATCCTCAATATCTTCGCCGGTTCTTCGTCGACGAAGACGCCGACCCTGATCGTGTCCTCGGGCAGAGCAACGGAGATGCTCCGCGCCTCTTCGATGCCAACGTGCCGTGGGCTCCCGGCGAAGATGAACCCGACGGCGTCGGCGCCTGCCTCGGCCGCCAGGCGGGCGTCACCGGCGTTGGTTATGCCGCAAATCTTTACGAACGTCATAGGCCAGAGTGTACTCTCTAAAGCGCCAGGCGATCGGCGATCGGTTCCCGGTTTGTTGCCGAAAGAGCGTAGCCGTGAGGACGCAGGTTGCGAAGCGGACCGCCCCATAGATTACTATGCTCTCATGGAGACAACGGAGACACTTGCCGGGGGCTCGGACGGACCTCGGCCGGAAGGGAGCATCTTTGCGACCGGAGGATATCGTTGCGCGGGCGGCGACGGTGTTGCGAGAGAACGATATGGGCGGATGGACCAGGGCCTCTCCAACGCTCTACCCCCACCAGTGGAGTTGGGACTCGGCGTTCATCGCCATCGGTCTGGCTCACCTCGACACTGGTAGGGCCGCGCAGGAGATAGGCTCCCTGCTGGACCACCAGTGGGACAACGGCAAGATCCCGCACATAGTCTTCAACCCCCACGCGCCCCCGCAGAGTTACTTTCCGGGCCCCGAGCACTGGGCGAGCGCCGCTGATGCCCCTGACGCCCCCATTGGCCCGGCCACGACGAGCGGGCTCTGCCAGCCGCCGGTGCATGCCATAGCGGCCCTGCGTATCCTCCGCGTCGCCGAGGCGCGGGGCGAGGGCGTCGAGGAGGCCAGGGCGTTTCTCGGCGAGGTCTACACGAAGCTTCTGGCCTGGCACCGGTACCTTGCCACCAGCCGCGATCCCGAGGGTTCCGGCCTCGTAACCATCTTTCATCCCTGGGAAAGTGGCACGGACAACTCCCCGCGCTGGACCCCCGCCCTGGAGCGGGTCGAGATCGGGAAGATACCCTACTACGAGCGCCTGGACCTTGGGCATGTGGACCCCTCCGAGCGACCCACGGGCTACGAGTACGACCGCTTTATCTGGCTCGTCGACATCATCAAGGGAGCAGACTGCGACGACGAGGTGCTGTTCACCAAATGTCCTTTCATGGCCAAAGATGTTCTGGCCAGCGCCATCCTGGTAAGGGCCAACGAGGCGCTCGTGGAGATATCCGATTGTGTAGGAGCCCCGGAGGAGGACCGGGCCACCCTCCGCGCCTGGATCGAACGCGGCCGCAAGGGCCTGGACGCGAGGTGGAACCCCGATCTCGGCCTGTGCTCGGACTATGACCTCCGCGCCGGCGAAACGCTCCCGGCCCGCACTATCGCCGGCTTCGCGCCGCTGATCGCCGGCAGCGAGCGGGAGGACCAACTCGAGGCCCTGATGCTGACGCTCGACTCGCCGCTGTTCGCGGGAGACGAGGACCTCCGCTGGCCCCTCCCACCCAGTACTAGCCCCCAGGAGAAGGGATTTCTTCCTAGAAGCTACTGGCGCGGTCCCGTATGGCCCGTGATCAACTGGCTGCTCTGGTGGTCTCTGGACGGCGCGGGTGAGAGGAAGAGGGCGGACCGGCTCAAGGCCTACTCTCTGGCCCAATTGTCCGACGGGTGCTTCGGCGAATACTACGAGCCGTTCACCGGCGAGGCGCTGGGCTCAGACGACCAGTCGTGGACCGCGGCGGTGGCCCTCGACTGGCTGTCGGATGAGGAACTAAACGGCAGCCTGGCCCGGTGACGGGGTTGCGAGTAGGGGACGCGTTCCCCGACTTCCGCCTGCCCGACCAGGACGGACGCCGTCGCCGGCTCTCGGACTACACGAGGCCAGGCCCCCTCGACGAGAGGTTGGGCTTCGACGACGGGTATCCCCTGGTCCTGGTCTTCGGACGCGGCTTCTTCTGCCCCAGGGACCAGGAGCAGATGCGCGGCCTCGTCCGGTTCCAGTCGGAGCTCGCGGTCAACTACTGCAAGCTCATCAGCGTGAGCGCCGACTCCCAGAGGGTGTCGGCCGCCTTCAGGGCCGGCCTCGGGGCGCGGTGGCCCTTCCTCTCGGACGAGGGGCGCGAAGTTATCAGGAGCATAGATATACTAGACGAGACCGAGGGCGAGTATGCCGGGGTCTCCCGCCCCTTCACCTTCGTGCTGGCACCCGGCCTCGAGATCCACAGGATCTACGACGGCTGGTTCTTCGTCGGGAGGCCCACGTTGGAAGAGCTGCGGCAGGACCTGCGGGAGATCATGCGCACACGCAAAGATTACCGTTACGAGGCATACGACAACCCCGGGGTAAAGAGGATCCGTATTCCCCAACAGGAATGGGCCGATGGGCCACCACCCCTTGGCGCCAACGGCCTTCCCGTTACAACTGGCGTGGTTAGCTCCTTCGACATGGACGCCGGCTTCGGTTGGATACGTACCGAGGAGGCGGACGAGGTCTTCTTCAGCTTCACCGCCATCCCCGGCGAAGGCTACAGAACCCTGAGGCCGGGCACCCCGGTAAGCTTCGAGCTGGTCGAGAACGAGACGGGACCGACGGCCCGAAACATCCAGACTGTAGAGGGCTGGAGAGGATAGATCCGACCACCAGCAACCCGTCGAGGGTCGGTGAAGCCCAGGGGTTTACCCGGGGGTTTATACTCTCGAAATGGATGAGCGCAAACGCATAAGGCTGACGAAGTACTCGACCAAAGCTGGTTGAGCTTCCAAGTTTGCTCCAGGGGACCTGGAGCAGGTACTTCTATCTCTCACCCCCGGCTCGCCCGCGGCTGATGGCTTCGCGAGCAGCATGGACACGCGCGACGACGCGGGGTTCATCCCGTTCGGCGACGGTCTTCTGCTTCAGTCGGTCGACTTCTTTCCGCCCATCGTGGACGATCCCTACCAATTCGGGCAGATCGCCGCCGCCAACGCCCTCTCCGACGTGTACGCGATGGGTGGTGAGCCCCTGACAGCGATGAACCTGGTCGGCTTTCCAGGAGACCTGGACTTCGGGGTACTGCGCGAGATCCTGGCCGGAGGTCTCTCCAAAGTGGAGGAATCCGGGGCGAGGCTCTGCGGCGGCCATTCGGTCCAGGACAACGAGCCGAAATACGGCCTCTCTGTTACGGGCTTCGTGGAAGTGGACCGGGTGGTGCGCAACGCGGGCGCGAAACCGGGCGACGTCCT
>DASUPX010000142.1:0-4897 GCA_036280905.1 Rubrobacter sp.
CTACACCACCGACGAGGACACGACGCTCACCGCCAACGGTGCGGGGTCCAACCCGGCCGGCGTGCTCGCCAACGATACAGATCCAGACGGCGACACCTTGAGCGCGGTGCTGGTATCTGGGCCTAGCCACGCTGCGACCAACGGCTTTACCCTGAACCAGGACGGCTCGTTCACCTACACGCCAGCTGCCAACTACAACGGCCCTGACTCCTTTACCTACAAGGCCTCAGACGGCACCGAGTTCAGCAACGTCGCCACGGTTACCATCACCGTGAACTCCGTCAACGATGCTCCTGATGCGCAAGACGACTCGGCTACAACCGCTGAGGACACACCCATAGCCAACATAGCAGTCCTCTCTAACGACACCGATGTCGATGGAGATACCCTGAGCGTCTCCAACTTCGACGCTACGTCGGCCCAGGGTGGCACGGTCAGCAAGAACGCCGACGGCACCCTCACCTACACTCCTGCTGCCAACTTCTACGGCAATGATACCTTCACCTACACCGTCTCTGATGGCAATGGTGGGACAGACACAGCTACGGTCACCATCACCGTCACTCCGGTCAACGACGCCCCGAGTGTGGAGGTGGTTGAGGGCGGGGAGTGCGGGACGAACGACCGCTCGGGCACGATCAACCTGAGAGTGGCCGACGTGGACGTGGACGACCCGTCAGGGAGCCTGACTCTTAGCGCTACCTCCTCGAACAACCCGGCGCTCGTACCCACCTCCAACGTCACCTTCGGCGGGGCAGGAGCAGCCAGGACGCTGACGGCCACCGCCGTCTCCGGCAGGACCGGCACTTCAGTGCTCACCGTCACGGTCGATGACGGAGAGGACGAGGGTACGGTCAACGTAAGGGTGATAGTCGACGGCAACGGCTCCAAGACAACCAACGGCACCCCGGGCGCCGACATCCTCTTCGGCCAGAACGGCAACGACGTGCTAAACGGCTCGGGCTCGAACGATCTGCTGTGTGGCGGAAGGGGCAACGACACCCTAAACGGCGGTGCGGGCGATGACACGATGGGCGGCGCTCAAGGGGCTGATAGCTTCCGAGGCGGTGCTGGCGACGCCGACAGGGTTACCGACTTCAGCCCCTCCCAAGGAGACACCAAGGACACTACCGTAGAGACGTTCTAGCGCCGCTAAAGGCAAAGCCTAGGGCCGGGGCCATGCGCTCCGGCCCTCCTTCTTGCCCCTATTCACCGAAGTGCGTGGAAAAAAAGGTAAATTCTCCGAAGTTCGCGGTTACAAAGTCCGCCCGCACGGCCCCGCTCCAGTCGCTATAGAAGCCCCCTAGCAGCTCTTCGGGCCCCAAACCGCTCCGCGGTCGGTACATCCGTGGCGAGGATCCGTTACGAGCAGTTGCGACTCGCTATGCTAGCAGTGCCCGAGAATTTCCATGCGCCGTAGGAAGAGCGGGCCAACCTAGCGTTTTGGAAGGTCACCTCTGGCGAAGGATGCCCCCCGGCGTGTTGTGCAAGCGGAGGGGGATCCTCTACTTCGCCGAGGGGCTTTCTAGCATTAGCATTATCGGCCGGTCATGTTAAGGGGCGATGACGCTCTTGTACCAATTCTGTTACGAGCCAGAAATCCTTCGGATCTCTGCAGGAGGACCACCCCCTACGGTGCGGCTCGTCGGGCTGCTGACGAACCCTCCTTGAATTCGGGATCGTTCTCCTGTAGGGTCCCCCGCCAGTTGTGCAAGCACCCTGAGGGGGGATCATGCTTCGTAAGCCGTTGACCGTGCTCGTCGTGGTGCTGGCGTTTGCCAGCGTCTCCGGCGTGGCCGCCGATCCGGCGTTCGCCTGCCGCGACTACGACGGGCACCGTAATTCGGTCGTGCCGCCTAGCTGTGGTAGCTCCGCTGGAAGCGAAGCTAGCGGCTCTGGCGTAGGCTCCGTGGATGCGGCCATAGACGCTGTAGGATTGCCGCCCATCTTCCACACCATCGCGGCGCGTGAGAGTGGTGGCGACCCCCATGCCGTGAACCCCTACAGCGGGGCGTGTGGGCCGTTCCAGTTCCTGCCGTCCACCGCCGCCAGCCTGGGCTACAGCTGCGCCGACCTCACCGACCCGTACACGGCGGCTGAGGCCGCGCTTGCGCTCTACAACCGCGACGGCTTGTCGCCCTGGGCAGCCACGGCGTACTGACGTTCTTCACCTTGATGGCGGCGTAGAGTTCGTCGTAGTCGACGTGGGCCCCGTCCGTGCCCCTCTCGCCACCATCAAGGGCCTCGGCCCTTCCTCATGCCCTTATTCACGTGAGTGCGTGGAAGGGAAATTTTCGGAAGTACGTGCGCGGCTGCTTCCTCCGAGACGGACGGGCGTATCGCGGCCGGCTTCGGCACGGTCCAACTGGTATGCCACGCTCACGACGACCACTACCCGCAAACTCCTCCTCCTGATGGACTCAAACGGCGAAAGCACGCGCTTGCCCGCGGGCTACGCGCTGGACTTGCGGAGCGATCCGGGCGTGATCGTCTTGCGCCGCGCGGACGGGACGGTGGTGGCCCGCTTCACCACGCACGTCGATCCAGAGGAGATAAGGCAGGCGGCAGAAGAAGACCGTAGAGGAGCCGCCGGAGAGAGTGAGGAAGACGCTTGAGGTAAGGCCTCGCCTTCTCTCAGCATCCATCTAAGTCCTAGGACGGTTCGTTAGGCGAACTTCGCTCAAACGGCTTTCTCAGAAGTTCTCTTGCGCTTTTTGCGCCGCCAGCGGCGCCCGAACGACGCCAACGGCTCCGATCATAAGGAGGCGCCGGCCTGCCGCAGGAGGCACTATGCTTACGAGGGTAACGGCTACCTGTGAGGTCGAGCTATGAATGATCGGATGGACGAGATTCGCAGTACGGCCTCCCCGAGGCTGAGGGAGGATCAGATCGAAGTCCTCATGCGCTACGGGGAGAGGAGGAAAACAGTGGCGGGGCAGGTCCTCGACAGGGTGGGTGACGCTTCCCTCGATTCCCTTGACTTTTTGGTCGTCCTCGAAGGTGCCCTTGAGGTGGTGGACGACTTCGCGGGCGAGGCGCGAACGATCGTGGTCCAGCGCGCGGGCGGGTTTGTGGGGGAGCTGAACATGCTCACCGGGCAGGCGAGGTACGTCTCGGTCGTGGTGCGCGAGGGCGGGGAAGTGCTGGCGATCCCTTCCGAGCGACTGAAGGAGGTCGTCACCGAGGAGTTCAACCTCTCCGACATCATCCTAAGGGCTCTCCTGGCCAGGCGCTCGTGGGAGATGAGAAACGGAGGGACTGGTCTGAGGCTCGTGGGATCGCGGCGGTCGAGGGACGCTGCGCGCCTCAAGGAGTTCGCGGCCCGCAACAGGTTGCCCCACGTTTGGATCGAGCTCGAGGAGGACCCCAACGCCGAAGCCCTGCTCGAGAGGTTCGGCGCCAAGCCATCGGAGACGCCGGTGGCCATCTGGCAGGGCAAAGACGTGCTCAAGAACCCGACGAATGCCGAACTCGCCCGGGCTATCGGCTTGACGGTAGACCCACCCCGCAAACGAACCTATGACCTCCTCGTGATCGGGACGGGTCCTGCGGGCCTCGGCGCGGCGGTCTACGGGGCCTCTGAGGGCCTCTCCACCCTGGCCCTGGAGTCGATAGCCCTGGGAGGGCAGGCAGGCACCTCCTCGCGGATAGAGAACTACCTGGGCTTTCCCGTAGGTCTCTCGGGCTTCGAGCTCGCCAGTCGCGCCCTGGTCCAGGCCGACAAGTTCGGTGCCCGTACCGCGGTACCCTGGGAGGCGGTCGGCCTGAGGAGGGTAGAGGAAGGCTACTACCGCATAGAGCCATCTGAAGGCGGCGGCGTGGTAGCCCGTAGCGTGATAGTCGCGACCGGGGCCCGCTACCGCAGACTCGACGTCGACCGTCTCGAGCGTTTCGAGGGCGTAAGCATCCATTACGCCGCGACGGAGGCAGAGGCATTGCGCTTGGAAAGTGATGAGGTCGCGGTCGTCGGCGGGGGCAACTCTGCTGGCCAGGCGACGTTGTACCTGGCGGCACGCACACGCAGGGTCTACCTGCTCATAAGGGGAGCGGCCCTGGACAAGAGCATGTCTAGATACCTCGCGAAGCGGGTCACGGAGACCGAAAATGTCGAGCTGCTCGCCAATACCGAGGTCCGAGAACTCACGGGGGAGGACCGCCTGGAGGGGATCGTGGTCGAGGACGGCCGCTCGGGCGCGCGCAGGACGCTCGGGGCACGGTGCCTGTTTGTCTTCATCGGCGCGGAGGCCAACACCGGCTGGCTCAAAGGTGCCGTCGAACTCGACGATCGCGGCTTCGTCCCGACGGGGGGAGCGTTAAACCGCTCCGTGCTCGAGCGGGATCTCTGGCGAAACTTCTCGCGGGAGCCGTACCCCCTAGAGACGAGCCTGCCAGGCGTCTTCGCGGCGGGCGACGTGCGCAGCGGTTCGATCAAGCGAGTCGCCTCCGCGGTGGGCGAGGGCTCTATGGCGGTCAAGTTGGTCCATCAGTACCTGGCCGCTTCCAGGGTGCACGGAGCGTGAGGATTCTGCCCCGGACCGCTAAGACAGCAGTACTGGAAGAGGTCTTGCGTAGAACCTATTCAGCGGATTGCGTGGAAGGGAGATTCTCGGAAACTCGCATGCAGCTTCCTGCATAGAGCGTCCTTGAAGGCCCGGAAAGACATCGTTCTCAGCCCCGCCAGAGTAGGGGCCTATTCACGACATCTAGGGATATCGGATAGATATGCAGGAATGCTCATAACGGGTTCCGTATCCAACAACATACGAACGACTTCGGGTTGCACTTCCCGGGTTGCACTTCCGCGCCAGGCTCTCCGAGGATAACATTCCGCGATTAGAACTAACGAGAGGTTAGGGATCGCCGCGGCCAGGTGCACGGAAGCTGCAGAATGTAGTCT
>DASUPX010000143.1:0-11286 GCA_036280905.1 Rubrobacter sp.
AGAGGTGTACGTGCTTAGCAAGGAGGAGGGTGGCAGGCACACTCCCTTCTTCAGCAATTACCGGCCGCAGTTCTACTTCCGCACGACGGATGTGACGGGGGAGATAAGGTTGGAAGAGGGCGTAGAGATGGTGATGCCCGGGGACAACACGGTGATGAACGTGGAGCTGATCTCTCCTATCGCGATGGATGAGGGGCTGAACTTCGCCATCCGGGAGGGTGGCAGGACCGTGGGAGCCGGTGTCGTCACGGAGATAGTGGAGTAGTCGGTGGCTGTCTCGAAGATAAGGATCAAGCTCAAGGCTTACGACCACGAGGTCATAGACAAGACCGCGCGGTCCATAGTCGAGACGGCGGAGCGGACGGGGGCCTTCGTTTTCGGCCCCGTCCCGCTCCCGACCAAGCGGAGCAGGTACACGGTGATCCGGGGTCCCTTCAAGGACAAGGACTCCCGCGAGCACTTCCAGCTGCACACGCACAAGCGTCTCATAGACATCCAGCAGCCCACGCCGCGCACGGTAGACTCGCTTCAGCGGCTCGACCTGCCGGCCGGCGTCAACATAGAGATAAAGGCGACCTAGCGTTATGGCAACCGCAGTATACGGACGAAAGAGAGGGATGACCCAGGCCTTCCTGGACGACGGCACGCTCGTCGGGGTCACCGTCATCGAGGTGGACCCGAACGTGATCACGGCCGTCCGCACCGCCGAGAACGACGGCTACGAGGCTGTTCAGGTTGGTTTCGGAGCCGTGAACTCCAGCCGGGTCAACAAGCCCAAGGGCGGCACGTTCGCCAGGGTGGATACGCCCCCCCGCAAGCACCTCAGGGAGCTGCGGGGCGTAACCGGCGAGGTCGGCGAGACCATCGGGGCCGGCGTGTTCGAGGCCGGCGACGTGGTCCACGTCAGCTCCACCTCCAAGGGCAAGGGCTTCCAGGGAACCATCAAGCGCCACGGCTTCGCCCGGGGACCGATGAGCCACGGCTCGCACAACATCAGGCAGCCAGGCTCCGTCGGCGCTTCGGCCGACCCGGCCCGCATATTCAAGGGCCAGAAGATGCCGGGCCAGATGGGCAACAAGACGGCAACGGTAAGGAACCTCGAGGTCGTCGCCGTAGACGAGGAAGCGAACGAGCTCTGGGTGCGCGGCGGCGTGCCCGGCGGCAAGAACGCCGTCGTGAAGGTAAGAAAGGTGGGTGATTAAGATGGCCGAAGCAAAGGTATTCGACGCCCGTAGCGGCGACACGTCCTCGCTCGACCTCCCGGGCCCACGCTTTACCACGGAGCCGAACGAGCACGTGATCCACAGGGCCGTCGTGGCCGAGCTCGACGCGAGGCGCCGCTACACGGCCTCGACGAAGGGCAGGAGCGAGATCCGGGGCTCCGGCGCCAAGCTGTACCGTCAGAAGGGCACGGGACGCGCCCGCGCCGGCGACGCCAAGTCCCCCGTCCGCTACGGCGGGGGCACCTGGGGTGGTCCAAAGACCAAGCCGGCCCGCTACGGCAAGAGGATCAACCGCAAGGAGGCCAACGCGGCCTTCGACGGCGCCCTCTCCGCCAAGGCGCAGGATGGTGAGCTCTACGTGCTCGACTCGCTCGCCTTCGACAGTCCTTCCACCAAGCAGGCCAAAGAGCTCCTCTCGAAGATGGAGCTGGAGGGGCCCGTGCTGGTGGTGCTGACCGGGGACGACGAGAACGCGGCGCTCTCCTTCCGGAACCTGCCGCGGGTCTCCGTGGTCGGTCCCCACGAGTACGGCGTCTACGAGTTGCTCCGGGCGCGGGAAGTGGTCTTCTCGCGGGCCGCCTACACCAGGCTCGCAGGAAGGGAGGGCTAGAGATGGACCCGCATCAGGTAATCATCCGACCCGTCATCTCCGAGAAGAGCTACAACCTCATCGAGACCGAGGGACAGTACACCTTCCACGTGGATAGGCGGGCGAACAAGAACCAGATCAAACGCGCCGTCGAAGGGGCTTTCGACGTGAGCGTCCAGAAGGTGAACACCGTCAACGTAAAGAGCAAGCCCAAGCGCCAGGGCCTCACGCGGGGCCGCACGCCGACCTGGAAGAAGGCCGTCGTGAAGCTGGCTGACGGCGAGCGCATAGAACTGTTCGAGGGGGTCTAGAGTGCCTGCGAGACGCTACAGGCCGACCAGCGCGGGCCGCAGGAACTCCTCGGTTCTGACGCGCGACTCGGTCACGAAGAACAAGCCGGAGAAGAAGCTCACCTCCAAGTTGCACAAGACCGGGGGACGCAACAACCACGGCCGCATCACCACCCGCCACATCGGTGGCGGGCACAAGCGGCGCTACCGTCTCATAGACTTCAAGCGGCGCAAGGACGGCGTGCCGGCGACGGTTGCGTCGATCGAGTACGATCCAAACCGCTCCGCCAACATAGCCTTGCTCCACTATCACGACGGCGAGAAGCGCTATATTCTGGCCCCCCGCAACCTTACGGTTGGCTCGATCGTGGAGAGCGGCCCCGAGGCCGAGGTGGACGTGGGCAACACGCTTCCCCTGAACCGCATCCCGGTCGGTACCGTGGTTCACGCCGTGGAGCTCGAGCCGGGCCGTGGGGCGCAGCTCGCGCGCAGCGCGGGTACCAGCGCGCAGCTTACGGCGCGTGAGGGAGATCTGGTCACGCTCCGGCTCCCAAGCGGCGAGCGCCGCAGGGTCAGGGCGGAGTGCCGGGCCACCGTCGGTGTGGTCGGCAACCAGTCGCACCAGAACGTCAGGTGGGGCAAGGCCGGCCGCAAGAGGCACCTCGGCATAAGGCCGACGGTGCGAGGCACGGTCATGAACCCCGTGGACCATCCTCACGGTGGCGGCGAGGGCAAGTCCACGCCGGGCCGGGCCCCCGTTACGCCGTGGGGCAAGATCACCCAGGGCTCCCCTACCAGAAAGAAGCACAAGCGCTCGGACGCCATGATCGTGCGCCGGCGCAGGAAAGGCAGGAGGCGCTAGATGACGCGGTCAGCCAAAAAAGAACCGTTCGTGGAGGAGCGGCTCATGGAGCGCATCCTCCGCATGAACGAGAACAACGAGAAGCGCATGCTCAAGACGTGGAGCCGGGCGAGCGTGATCTACCCCGAGTTCGTCGGCCACACCATCGCCGTGCATGACGGGCGCAAGCACGTGCCCGTCTACTGCACGGAGTCGATGGTTGGCCACAAGCTCGGCGAGTTCGCCCCGACCCGTACCTTCCGTACGCACGTCAAGGGCGACCGTCTGGCGAGGCGCCGATGAAGGCGAAGGCCAGGTACGTGCGCATCGCCCCGCGCAAGGCGCGGCTGGTGGCAGACGAGGTCAGGGGCAAGAGCGTTCCCGAGGCCGTCTCGTTGCTCGCGTTCACCAACAAGCGGGCCGCCAAGATCATCGCCGAGGTGATCGACAGCGCCGCCGCCAACGCGGAGCATAACGACGACGCGGACCCCGACGAGCTGTTCGTGCGGGATATAAGGGTGGACGACGGCCCTACCATCAAGCGCTACCGCGCGAGGGCCATGGGCCGGGCCACCATGATCCGCAAGCGCACCAGCCACATCAGCGTCGAGCTCGGGGCACCGGCTGGCGTTCTGGTGGGCACGCCCGGAGACGAGGAGGAATAGATGGGCCAGAAAGTACATCCCGAAGGCTTCCGTCTCGGCGTTCAGCGCAGGGGCGAGAAGGTAGATTTCAAGAGCAGCTGGTACTCGGACAGGGACTTCGCCGAGCTTCTCGGCGAGGATCTCAAGATCCGGGAGCACATCGAGAAGAAGCTCACCAGGGCCGGAATCGCCGACATCCAGATCCGCAAGGCCGCCGAGCAGGGTGAGATCGCCGTTGACATCCACACCGCGAGGCCAGGCATCGTGATCGGCAAGGGCGGCAGCGAGGTCGACGCCCTGCGCGGCGAGCTCGAGCGCCTCACCGGCAAGAAGGTGCAGGTCAACGTCAGGGAGGTCTCGAGGCCTGAGCTCAACGCCAGCCTCGTCGCCGAGTCCATAGCGGAGCAGCTCGTGGGACGGGCCGCGTTCCGGAGGACCATGAAGCGGGCCCTCACCAGCGCCATCCGCAGCGGTGCGGAGGGGGCGAGGATCCAGTGCGGCGGCAGGCTCGGCGGCATCGAGATGAGCCGCTCGGAGACCATCTCCGAGGGTCGGGTGCCGTTGCACACGCTCGATGCGGATATAGATTACGGCTTCAAGGAAGCCAAGACGCAGATGGGCCAGATCGGGGTCAAGGTCTGGATCAACCACGGCGTCCACGACGAGCTTCCCGAAGCGGTCAGGCGGTAGGAGATGCTGGTACCCAAGAAGCTAAAGTACAGGAAGCCCCACAGGGGCAGGATGCGCGGTCAGGCCAAGGGCGGGACCGACGTGCAGTTCGGCGAGTACGGGCTGCAGGCGTTGGAGCCGGCCTGGATCACCAACCGCCAGATAGAGGCCGCCCGTATCGCGATGACCAGGAAGATTCGCCGCGGGGGGAAAGTCTGGATCAACATCTTCCCCCACAAGCCGGTTACAAAGAAGCCGGCCGAGACCCGTATGGGTAGCGGCAAGGGGAGCCCCGAGGCATACGTCGCCGTGGTCAAGCCGGGGCGTGTTATGTTCGAGATGAGCGGCGTGGAGGAAGAGTTGGCCCGTGAGGCCATGCACCTCGCCGCCCAGAAGCTCCCCATCAAGACCAGGTTCATGGCTCGAGGGGGTGGTCAGCAGTGAAGGTGGCCGAAGTGCGCGAGCTGGACGTCGAGGAGCTGGAGCAGCGCCTCGCCACGACGAGGCGTGAGCTCTTCAACTTGCGATTCCAGCATGCCACGGGGCAGTTGGAGAACACGGGACAGCTCAAAGAGGTCAGGAAGAACATCGCCAGGATCCTGACGGTCCTGAACCACAAACAGCAGGAGAGTCAGTAGTGGTAGAGGAAGAGAAAAACCAGACCCCGGAGACGGAGGAGCCTGTGGCCGAGACGCCGCAGGACCTCGTCGAGGCCGGGGAAGCCGGGGAGACCGTCGAGGCCGGTCTCGACCTCGGTCCGTCCAAGGGCCCCGCGCTCGACCAGGACGAGGGCCAGATACAGACCGACTCCGAGCGCAACCGGCGCAAGGAGCGGGTCGGTCTCATCGTCTCGGACAAGGCCGACAAGACCGTAACGGTTGCCGTCGAGGCCCTGGTACGTCATCCCATGTACAAGAAGCGGGTGCGCCGGTCCAAGAAGTTCATCGTGCACGACGAGGCCAACGAGGCTCGGGTTGGCGACACGGTCAGGATCATCGAGACCAGGCCGCTCTCGGCGCGCAAGCGGTGGCGGCTCGCCAACGTGATATCGAGGGCCGAGTAAGTGATACAGCAGGAATCGAGGCTGAGGGTCGCGGACAACTCGGGGGCTAGGAGCATCCTGACCATCCGCGTGCTCGGCGGAAGCAAGAGGCGCACCGCGGGCGTCGGCGACGTCATAGTGGCAACCGTCAAGGAGGCCACCCCCGGCAGCGCGGTCAAGAAGGGCGAGGTCGTGCGCGCCGTCGTGGTGAGGACCAAGAAGGAGACGCGCCGCGACGACGGGTCCTACATCCGCTTCGGGGAGAACGCCGGGGTAATCATCAACCCGGACGGCGCCCCGAGGGGGACGCGTATCTTCGGGCCCGTGGCTCGCGAGCTCAGGGAGAAGGGCTACACCAGGATCATCTCGCTCGCCCCGGAGGTGTTGTAGATGGGTCTCAAGATAAAGCGCGGAGACACCGTGGTGGTGGTATCCGGCAAGGAGAAGGGCAAGCGCGGCGAGGTCGAGCACGTTCTTCCCAGGGAGAACAGGGTCGTGGTAAACGGCGTCAACGTACGCACGCGCCACGCGCGGCCAAGCCAGCAGAATCAGCAGGGGCTCTACCACTTCGAGGCCCCCATAGACGTCTCGAACGTGATGCTGATCGACCCGACTGACGGCGAGCCTACAAAGGTAGGCTACCGCTTCACGGACTCGGGGGAGAAGGTCCGGGTCGGCAAGAAGTCAGGGAAGGATATCGATGGCTAGGATGAGGGACAGGTACAAAGAGGAGGTCGCCCCGAACCTCAAGGAGCGGTTCGGTATCGAGAACCCCATGCGGATGCCCGGCTTGGAGAAGATCGTGGTCAACATGGGCGTCGGGGAGGCCGTGGTCAACAGCCGCGCCATGGACGGCGCGATGGAGGACCTCGCAAGGATCACCGGCCAGAAGGCCCAGCTGCGGCGGGCCAGGAAGTCCATAGCCGGGTTCAAGATCCGTGAGGGCATGCCCGTTGGCGCCAGGGTCACGCTGCGCGGCGAGCGCATGTGGGAGTTCCTCGACCGCTTCATCTCCATAGCCCTCCCGCGCGTCAGGGACTTCAGGGGCGTCAGCCCCGCCGCCTTCGACGGGCACGGGAACTACGCCATCGGTCTCAGGGAGCAGGTGATCTTTCCGGAGATCTCCTACGACTCCATAGACGCGACGCGCGGCCTCGACGTGGCGATCGTGACGACGACGGAGAGCGACGAAGAGGCGCGGGAGCTCTTGAGGCTCCTCGGGATGCCGTTCAGGCAGAGCTGAGAGGTAGGTATGACGAGAAAAGCACTGCTGGAGAAGCAGCAGAAAAAGCAGAAGTTCGCGGTCAGGGAGTACAGCCGGTGCCAGAGGTGCGGCCGGTCGCGCGGCTACTACAGGAAGTTCGGCCTGTGCCGGATCTGCCTCAGGGAGCTGGCCCACGAGGGGAAGATCCCTGGCGTGACGAAAGCGAGTTGGTAGGTAATTATGTCGGTTAATGATCCTATAGCGGATTTCCTGACGCGCGTGCGCAACGCGCACATGGCCAAGCACGAGACGGTCGAGATCCCCCACTCCAAGATGAAGGCGGAGATCGCCCGCATCCTGCAGGAGGAGGGCTACGTCCAGGAGGTCTCCGAGCGTGGCAGCGGTGTGGAGCGGAGGCTCGTGATCGCGTTGAAGTACGGCCCGGATGGCCGCCGTGGTATCACCGGCCTGAGGCGGATGAGCCGCCCCGGACGCCGCGTCTACCGCAAGCAGACCAACATCCCCCGCGTGCTGGACGGCCTCGGGGTGGCGATTCTCTCGACCTCCCAGGGGGTCCTGACCGACCACCAGGCAAGGCGCAGGGGCGTCGGCGGCGAAGTACTTTGCTTCGTCTACTAGGGAGGTTCTAGAACGTGTCGAGGATAGGAAAAGCCCCCGTGGAGGTTCCAGGCGCGGTGAGCGTGGAGCTCTCGGGCCGAAGCGTGAAGGTGAACGGCCCCAAGGGCGACCTCACGGTTCCCGTGGGCCGCGGGGTCGAGGTCAGGCAAGAGGACGGCTCCATCGTGGTAGATCGCGCCTCCGACTCGCCCGAGCACCGGGCGATGCACGGGCTGACTCGGTCCCTGATCCAGAACGCCGTAACGGGCGTGACTGACGGGTTCACGAGGACGCTGAACATCGCCGGCGTGGGCTACAGGGCCGCGCTGCAGGGTCAGGATCTGAACCTGCAGGTCGGGTACTCGCACCCCGTCTCCATCGCGCCCCGCGAGGGGATACAGTTCGAGGTCCCGAACGCCACGACCATCATCGTGCGCGGTATAGACAAACAGCGGGTCGGCCAGACCGCCGCGGAGATCAGGATGGTCCGCCCGCCCGAGCCGTACAAGGGCAAAGGCATCCGCTACAGCGACGAGCAGGTCCGGCGCAAGGTCGGCAAGGCCGGCTAGTCGGGTTCAGGAGGAGACTATGGCTACTTTGCAGAAGCGGATGCACAGGGAGAAGCGGCGCAAGCGAGTCAGGCGCAAGGTCGTCGGATCCGCGGATCGCCCGCGGCTCTCCGTGTACCGCTCGAACGTCCACATCTACGCCCAGCTGATCGACGACGACGCCCAGGTGACGCTTGCGGCGGCCGACTCCCGCGAGGTGGGGTCCGCCGAGAGCCGCAAGGAGGCCGCCCGCAAGGTGGGCGAGCTCATCGCGAGCAGGGCCTCCGAGGCCGGCATCGAGACGGCGGTCTTCGACAGGGGCGGGAACAAATACCACGGCCGCATCGCGGCGCTCGCAGAGGGCGCACGCGAGGCCGGGCTGAAGCTCTAACCTTTTTAGGAGGAAACGTCTTGGGTCGACAGAGAAACGACAACAGGCAAGGAGGCCGCGGACAGGGCGGCGGGGGGCGTGGTGGCCGTCAGCGCGACGCGTCCGACCTCCAGGACAGGGTCGTCGAGATCCGGCGCGTCGCCAAGGTCGTCAAGGGCGGCCGGCGCTTCAACTTCTCGGCCCTCGTGGTGGTCGGCGACGGCAAGGGCCGCGTCGGCGCTGGGCTCGGGAAGGCAAACACCGTCCCCGCGGCCATCCAGAAGGGCCAGGACAAGGCCAAGCGCAACATGTTCAACGTGCCGATGCGAAACACGACCATTCCGCACGAGGTCATAGGCAAGTTCGAGAGCTCTTCGGTGCTCCTCAAGCCGGCCTCCGAGGGTACCGGCGTGATCGCGGGCGGCGGCGTTCGGGCGGTCCTCGAGCTCGCCGGCGTGCGCGACGTGCTGACCAAAGCGCTCGGCTCGACGACCTCGGTGAACCTGGTCAAGGCCACGGTCGAGGGCTTGCAGCGGCTGCGCAGCAAGGCCGAGATCGAGGAGATGCGGGGGGTGAAGATAACGCTATGAGCCCCCTGAAGGTTACGCAGGTAAGGAGCGTTATAGGCTCCAAAGCAGGCCACAAGAAGACGGTGCGGGCCCTTGGTCTGAAGCGCATCAGGGATTCCCGGGTGCACGAGGACACGCCCCAGATCAGGGGCATGGTCCACAAGGTGCAGCACCTCGTCGAGGCCGAGGAGGTGGACTAGCAGTGAGGCTCAACGATATTTCCCCGGCCCCTGGTTCCACGAGGGCGCGCAAGCGCGTGGGACGTGGCACGGGCTCGGGGCACGGAAAAACCTCTGGGCGCGGCCACAAGGGCGCCGGTGCCCGCTCGGGCGCCTCAGCGTTCGCCGGCTACGAGGGCGGCCAGATGCCGCTGCAGCGGCGCCTGCCGCGCCTCAAGGGCGAGGCCAGGGGTCGTCACACCGTGGCCCGGCCGACCGTGTACGCGCCCGTCAACCTGGGCGAACTCAGGGACGTCGCCGGTGATACGATAGGCCCGGACGAGTTGCGGGCCGCCGGGCTCGTCAGGAAGAAGGCCGGGCTGGTCAAGATCCTCGGCAACGGTGACATTGGACGCGCCGTTACGGTGCGGGCGCACGCGTTCTCCAGGTCGGCGCAGGAGAAGATAGAGGCTGGCGGCGGAAGCGTCGAGGTATTGGAGCACTAGATATGTTGGGATCGCTGGCCAACGCCTGGAAGATACCCGAGCTACGGACGAGGCTGATGTTCACGTTCGCCATGCTGGCTGCGTACCGGCTGGGGGCCTACATACCCCTGCCCGGCGTCAGGCCAGAGGTACTCGGCGGCGGTCTTCAGACCAGCAACCCGGTCACGGGGCTGTTCGGCACCTTTACGGGCGGGGCCTTCAACAACTTCGCGGTGTTCTCGCTCGGGATAATGCCCTACATAACGGCCGCGATCGTTATGCAGCTCATGACGGTCGCCATCCCCCGCCTGCAGGAGCTTGCCAAAGAAGGCGAGACGGGGCAGCAGAAGATCACGCAGTACACCCGCTACTTCACGCTGGCGCTTGCCCTCGTGCAGTCCGTGGCCATGGTCTTCTTCTTCCGCTCGGCGCAGGGCGGCGGGGCGCTCGCCGGGACGACCCCCGTGGAGATACTCGTCGCCGTGGTCACCCTCACCACGGGCGTCATGCTCACCATGTGGTTCGGCGAGCTGATAAGCCAGAGGGGCCTCGGCAACGGCATCTCGCTCATCATAACGGCCTCGATCCTCTCCCAGGCGCCGCTTGCCTTGCAGGCGCTCAGGGAGAACGGCGATGTGCTCACCGTGGTAATACTCGGGTTGCTCGCCGTCCTTATCATCGCGGCCATCGTTTTCGTGAACGAGGGGCAGCGCAGGATCCCCATCACCTACGCCAAGCGGCAGGTGGGGCGCAAGATGAGCCAGGGCGGGACCACCTACCTCCCGCTCAAGGTAAACATGGCCGGGGTCATCCCCATCATCTTCGCCTCGTCCCTCCTGCTCTTCCCCGTGGTGCTAGGGCAGCTGGCTTCGAGGGGCGATCCCAATTCCTTCCTCGGCAGGCTCTCCCAGTTCTTCGACCCGGGCAACGCGCCGTACCTGATCCTCTACGCGCTGTTCATCATCATGTTCACCTACTTCTACACGGCGGTGCAGTTCAACCCCGTGGAGCACGCGGACAACCTCAAGAAGAGCGGCGGCTACGTGCCCGGCTACAGGCCGGGGCAGCCGACAGCCATCTACCTGAACAACGTGCTGACCAGGATCACGCTCTTCGGCGCGCTCTTCCTGGCCGTGGTGGCCGTGCTGCCGTACTTCATCTCCGACGCCCTGGGTCTGGGGACCAGTATCTTCCTCGGCGGCACCTCGATGCTGATCGTGGTAGGCGTCTCCCTGGACACGGTGCGGCAGTTGGAGAGCCAGTTGATGATGCGCAACTACGAAGGGTTCCTGAAGAGACGATGAGGGTTATTCTGCTAGGGCCCCAGGGAGCGGGCAAGGGAACGCAGGCCAAGCGCCTCGCGGACAGGGTCGGCGCCAAGCACATCTCCACGGGGGATATCGTGCGCGCCGAGATCGAATCCGGCTCCGAGCTGGGCAGGAAGGTTCAGGAGTACAACGACAAGGGCGAACTGGTGCCGGACGAGATCATCGTGGAGATGGCCAAGCCCCACCTGGAGGACGCAGGTGCCTGGCTGCTCGACGGCTTCCCGCGCAACGAGGCGCAGGCACAGGCCCTCGACACGGCGCTGGAGGAGATCGGGGAGGACCTCGACGCGGTGGTCGCCCTAGAAGCCCCCGACGAGGATCTCGTGGAGCGGCTCTCGGGACGGCGTCAGAGCCAGGCCACGGGCAAGATCTACCACGTGGACTACGACCCGCCCCCAGAGGACGGCGACGACCCCGGCCCGTTCGTCCAGCGTGACGACGACGCCGAGGATGCCATCCGCCGCCGCCTGCAGATCTACCACGACCAGACCGAGCCGCTCAAGGACTACTACGCCAGGCGCGACCTCCTCGTGACGGTCGATGCCGCGCAGGAGATACCGAAGGTGACAGAAGACGTGCTCGAGGCGGTCGGATGGAGGGAAGGCGCTTGATCGTCCGCAAGAGCAAGAAAGAGCTTGAGGCGATGCGCGAGGGCGGGCACATCACGGCGGCCTGCCTCGAGATGTTGAAGGAGAACGTCAGGCCCGG